>JBKJSI010000894.1:0-13084 GCA_046595915.1 Pirellulaceae bacterium | reverse complement strand
TTTTGCCCAGGTGCGATCATCCCGCCACAGAATTTAACCAATGAGCGTGAAGCATATCGGTCGGCGGTAAGTATCTCGTGATTCACCGATTACTCGTATGAAGTGTATTGAGCGATCGTCGCGCCTTCGACTTCATCATTCCCAAAAAGCTGCTCACTCGCCCAAAAGCCTCCGCCTCCTCCGCCTCGCTATCGTCCAGCGTTCCCGCTCGCGCTTTCGCTGCAAGTTCTTGCATACGGCTCTGGTCCGTCGCCGAGAATTTCCACTTGAGCACCTCGGTCGCTAGGGCAACCGGGAAGGTTGGCGACTCCAGTTCGATGACGCGAGCCAGAATGGTCGATTCAACATTTTCAGAAGAAATGGTTGCCATGACTTAATTCTAACATGCACACCTGGCATTCGTCCATCGAAAGCCCTCTTCCCCGCCCCCTTCAAAAACTCCACCGCCGCCCCCTCAATCTCCTTCCCCTTCTTCTCATCCAACTCCCCCGCCTTCAAAACCCAAACATACGTCCGAAGCAAATCACAACAGCTTAACATTGACAATCTCGACGACCATCTCAGCAGTGTCAATCGTAAAGAATCCGCGCAGTGGCTCGCGATCGATGAAATACAAACCCTCGCTCAGATGCTCTCCGGCGGCGGCCTCTCCGGAGCGTCACGGTCGACACACAGGGCTTTCTGAATTTGCTTGGAAGCGTTGACAACTTGCGTTTTAGAGCCACTTGCGATCGTGATTCTCAAAACGTCCTCAACCGCTTCGAGCTAAAGTACGACTGCGTAAATCACAACGCTTCAACCTTGGCAATGACTTCATCCATGCTGCATTTCGGTCCCGCGCTGCCGACACGTGATCTCGCATACGCAATTTCATCTTCGGTAGGCCCGCGCCGTACGATACCAAGCCGATTGCCCAAGTCATCGACCAATTCAACCTGACCTTCACTGCGGCGCAGCTTATCGGCCATGTCGGCTTGAACTACGATTCGGATCATTTCCGTTTCCCTCTTTTGGCTAAACGAATTGTACTATGCATATTCAAGCTTATTCAACGCAATCGAGCACCTACTTCCCCACCCCCTTCAAAAACTCCACCGCCTCCCCCTCAATCTCCTTCCCCTTCTTCTCATCAAGCTCCCCCGCCTTCAAAATCTAAACCCGTTTCAGCGCCCGCGCTTCTTACAGCTCCTCCGTTCAGCCTGCGCGCGGGGGCCGATGTGGCGGAAGCCGCAAAGACTGCCGAGTTCACGGTCTTCCTGCAGATGAGAATGCCCGATCAGCCTATGGGTATCACAGTCGAGCTTGTTCCATGCAGCCGGCTCGAGCGAAGCTGGTATAATAGTGAATAGGAGATTGCCATGAGTCAACCAAAGACGCTCGCTGATGTTTTGGATGCTGCCGAAGAACTCGATGTCGATTCGCAAACCGAATTGGTCGCGGTGCTGAATCGCCGTCTAGCGGAGCGCGGACGGGCGCGAGTGGCGGCCACCGTGGCACAAGCCCGGCAAGAGTTCGCAGCGGGGCAGTGCCAACCGATGAGCGCGGCCGACATTGTGCATGAGGCACAGAGGTGAATCGCACTTTGATACACTCGCCGGCCTTCGGGCGCGACTTGCGAAAATGGTTGAAGGGGCATCCGCATATGGCGGAATCAATTGAAGCGACTCTTGGGCAACTGTCGGCTGACGCAGCGCATCCGTCCCCTGCGGACACACAAGCTGCGCGGATCGCTAGCGGGCTGCTGGGCCTGCAGCGCGGGTTATGATTTGCGCATCGTCTTCGACTATGCAATGCACGATGGTCACGAGGCGATTCTGTTGCTGGCGATGGGGACTCACGACGAAGTCTACTGATCACGCCGCACTATTCCTTGTACTTGACCGGCCAGCGCGGCGGAACTCGTCGCAACCCCAAGTTTTCGAAAAGCAAATGCGCCAGGCGTCCTGTAGCGATGCTGCATTTGTGCATCTATTCCTTCCTCCGCCATTCCGGCAATCCTGTTAGAAAAAAACTGGCAAGCTCTCCTTGCCTTCTTCAACGCCCAGAGGAGCCCGCCTCCAATTTCAAAAACTCCACCGCCACTCCCTCAATCTCCTTCCCCTTCTTCTCATCCAACTCCCCCGCCTTCAAAACCCAAACCTGTTTCAGCGCCCGCGCCTCCGCCAAAAAAACCACCGTCTCCACATTTGCATCAAGCTTATACAGCTTCTCCACCTGCTCCCACTTCGGCCGCGCACTCCCCGCCAGCGCATGCTTGAGCTTCAGTTCCTTCACCGCCTCGCTCACCTTCTGAGGCGTCGTGTCAAACCCAACCAAATAGACCAGAACATGATCATCGCCATCGCCATCAACCCCTGACTTCTCAATCGCATCAATCAGCTTCACCGCAGCCGCATCCGTCTTCCGACTCCAAACCACCATCCCCCGCGCCTTCCATTTACTAATCATCACCCCCGGGCAGCCTTCCAATTCCTTCTGATACCCCGTCACAAAATGCGAAATCAGAAACGGAATCCTGCCATTAAACCGCTCCAAGTCACTCTTGGCGTCCTCTTCAGCTAGAGCACAGCCAGCGAAAGGTGAGCCAGCCAAGGCAGCAGAGGGCAGGGCAGGGGAGTACAAAACGAAACTCAGGAAAATCGTCAATGCAGTCATGATGTCAACTTCAATACGCGTAGCAAGCTGGGGAGAAACGACTTTCAAAAGCCTATCCAAAATCGGGCGCACGCAGCAGTCAACATTACCACAAAAATAGTAAAGACTTTGTAACACCCAACTCGCCTGCAAATGCAACTGCGCCCGTTTCTTGCCAGCAATTGCCAACGTTGCCACCATCGTCGAGAGCTTGCCAGCGTTGCCACCTTGCCACCAACTCCACCGCACAATCTGCCAACCGAGCTGGCTTCCCTCTTGGTTTCCCTGCCAGGGAAACCAAGGGAAACCATCACCGAGAGAGGGAAAGCAGGGAAACCAGGGAAACCACCCATCAGCGAGCATTCACTAGCCGCCCTCTCCCGGAGTTTCCTTCCTTCCGCCCGCCGATTACTCTCATGGAGTCCCCGACCCCATGTTAGGACTGCCGCCGTGAAAAACTTGCCCGCCGCCCGCCGCCTATTCCTCCTTATATGCCTGTCTATGTCAACTACCGCCGCCTTCTCCGACGAAGGCATGTGGCTCGTCAACGCCCCGCCGCGCGAGCTGCTCCAGAAAAAATATGGCTTCGACCTCACCGACGCCTGGCTACGCCGGGCGCAGCTCGCCTCGATCCGCCTCAACAACGGCGGCTCGGGCAGTTTCATCTCGCCCAACGGCCTACTGATCACGAACCACCACGTCGGCTCCGACGCCCTGCAAAAACTCAGCGACGCCGACAAAGATTTGTTCAAAGACGGCTTCCTCGCGAAAACGCAGGCCGAAGAACTCCCGTGCCCCGACCTCGAACTTAATGTGCTTGAGGAAATCGTCGACGTCACCGAGCAAATCCAAAACGCCGCACCCAAAACCGCGACCGCGAAAGAAGCCGAAGCCGCCCGCCGCGCCCTCATCGCCAAAATCACCAAAGAGTCGCTCGAAAAAACGGGCCTCCGCAGCGACGTCGTCACGCTCTACCACGGCGGCCTCTATCACCTCTACCGCTACAAAAAATACACCGACGTCCGCCTCGTGATGGCGCCCGAGCACGGCATCGCCTTCTTCGGCGGCGACTCCGACAACTTCGAATACCCGCGCTACAACCTCGACATCTGCTTCTTCCGCGTCTACGAAAATGGCAAGCCCGCGCAAACGCCCGAGTACTTTCCCTTCAGCAAAACCGGCCCCGCGGAAGGCGACCTCGTCTTCGTCTCCGGCCACCCCGGCACGACGAACCGCCTCGAAACACTCGCGCAGCTCAAGCACCGCCGCGACCAAACGCTCCCCTACATGCTCTCGATGCTCCGCTACCGCGAGGCGATGCTCCTGCAATACGCCGAAAAAGGCCCCGAGCAAAAACGCGACGCCAACCGCGATCTCTACTCCGTCGCCAACGCCCGCAAGGCAATGACCGGCCAACTCCAAGGCCTGCTCGACCCGGCGATCCTCAAAACCAAAGCCGCGCAGGAAGACGAGCTAAAGAACTTCGCCGCGCAGCACGCCGACAAAGCCTATGGAGACCCGTGGAATAGAATCGCCGGCCTTCAGGCGGAACTCGCGAAAATCGAAATCCCCTTCCGCCTGCTCGAGCGGGGCGACGCGTTCGACAGCCGCCTCTTCAAAATCGCCCGCCACCTCGTCCGCCTCTCCGCGGAACTGCCCAAAGAAGATGGCAAACGCCTGACCGAGTACAAAAGCTCCGCGCTCGAGTCGCTGAAATTCGAACTCTTCTCACCCGCCCCAATCCCGCGCGACCTCGACCGCGTCGAACTCGCCGCCTCGCTGACGTTCCTAGCCGAAAAGCTCGGCGGCGAACACCCGTATGTAACCAAGGCACTCGCCGGCAAATCCCCCGCCACCCGCGCGGAAGAACTCGTCCTCGGCTGCAAGCTCGACGCCGTCGAAGAGCGAAAACGCCTCTACGCGATGGCCGAAAAAGGCAAGCTTGAGTCGGACGACCCGATGATCGCGCTCGCGAAACTCATCGAAGACAACGCCCGCGCCTACCGCGAGAACAACGACGAGCTCACCGAGACGCTGCGTCAAAGCTACGCGGGCATTTCGCGTGTCCTGTTCGACAAATATGGTGCCGGAGTCGCGCCCGACGCCACGTTCACACTCCGCCTCGCCTTCGGCACGGTCCAAGGTTACGCCGTCGACGGCAAAAAACTGAACTTCCACACGACCTTCGGCGAAGCCTTCGCCCGCGCGGATGAACAGGGCCACGTTGACCCGTTTGAACTGCCCAAGCGCTGGCTCGACGGGAAAGAAAAACTCGACCTCGCGACGCCATTCGATTTTGTCTCGACCGCGGACACGATCGGCGGCAATTCGGGCAGCCCGGTCCTGAACAGGGCAGGGGAGTTCGTCGGAATCAACTTCGATCGCAACCGCCACGGCCTCGTCCGCAACTTCGTCTACACCGACGTTCAAGCCCGCCACATCGCCGTCCACTCCCGCGCCATCCTCGAAGCCCTGACGAAACTCTACGGCGCCGACGAACTGGTCAAAGAAATCACGGGCGGGAAGTAGCACTTTGAAAATCGCCCACATCATCACCCGCATGATCATCGGCGGGGCGCAGGAGAACACCCTCTATAATTGCCTTGACCTCGTGCGAGAGCATGGCGACGAGGTGATGCTCATCACCGGCCCCGCAACCGGCCCCGAGGGCGACCTGCTCCGGCAGCACGATCTCACAGGCCTGTCGATCCGCGAAATACCGTCGCTCATCCGCTCGATCAATCCCTTCTCGGACGTCACCAGTTACCGCGCGATCAAAAAGGCGATTGCTGACTTCAAGCCCGAAGTCGTCCATACCCACAGCGCCAAAGCCGGCATGCTGGGTCGCATCGCCGCCTGGAACCTCCGCGTCCCCGCCGTCATCCACACGGTCCACGGCGCCCCATTCCATCCGTATCAGTCCTGGGCCGCGCGAAGATTCTTCATCGCCTGCGAACGCTACGCTGCCAAGAAGTGCCATCATCTTGTCAGCGTCGCCGACGCCATGACCGACCTCATGGTCAGCGCTGGAGTAGCCCCGCGCGAGAAGTTCACAACAATCTACAGCGGCATGGACATCGAACCATTCCTCCATGCCGACGACCACCGCGCCCAAGTGCGACAGCAATTTGGCTTTCGCGACGACGACGTGGTCATCGGCAAAATCGCCCGCCTATTTCATCTCAAAGGCCACGACGACCTGATCGCCGCCGCGCAAGAAGTGGTCGCCAAAATACCGCAAGTTAAATTCTTGCTCATCGGCGATGGCATCCTGCGCGAAGAACTCACCGCCGACATCGCCCGTCGTGGACTGGCAAAACACTTCAAGTTCGCCGGCCTCGTCCCGCCCTCCGAAGTCCCCGCGATGATCGGCGCCATGGATATCCTCGTTCACACCAGCCTCCGCGAAGGTCTCGCCCGCGCGCTCCCGCAAGGGTTATTGGCCGGCAAACCGGTCGTCAGCTACGACATCGACGGCGCCAAAGAAGTCGTCATCAGAGGCGAGACAGGCGCGCTCATCACCCCGCGAGATGTCAACGCCTTGGCAGCGTCGCTAATCGACCTCGCCAAAAGTCCCGCGCTGCGAGAAAAGCTCGGCAGAGCAGGGCGGGGGAGGTGCAGAATTCGCTTCGCCCACCAAGAAATGACCCGGCAGATTCGCACGCTCTACGAACGCCTCCTTCCAAGCTGAGCGGGACAAAAACCGAACGGACACCGCTCGAAATCTATTTTTTCATCTTTGCTTCAGACTACCTGCTGGCGGCTTTCCTCGGTTGCACGTCAAAACTAAGATAAAGAGGGCGGAAAATCAGGGCGATCTGAGCTATTTTCGGTCGCCTGCGAAGCATCTGCAACAAAGAGGAATGGCTCACCGTGTCGGTTCGAAAAGACATTCTGGGAAACTATCGCCTCCTGCGACTCATTCGTGCGGGACAAACCTGCCAGATTTGGGAGTCCTTCGACCTCCGCGACGAACGCCGCGTCGCCGTGAAGACGCCGGTCCCTGATCATCGCGAGAACCCCGACGAAATCGCCTACCTCAAGCACGAGGTCGAGGTTGCGCAGAAATTTAAGCATCCGAACTTGATCGAAGTCTATGAATTCGACATGGACCGAAACTACCCTTTCCTTGCGCTGCAGTTCTTCAACAGCAAGAACATGAAGCAGTCGATGGATAAAAAGGGCCATTCTTACTTGCATCTCGCGACCGAGATTCTCTCGGGCGCCGCCGAGTCGCTTCGCTACATGCACGAGCAAGGCTGGATCCACTGCGATGTGAAGCCCGATAATTTCCTTGTCGCCGAAAACGGCGATGTCAAACTGATCGACTTCGCCATCAGCCAAAAACCCAAAACAGGCTTGGCCGCCATCTTCGGGGGGAAGAAGAAAATCCAAGGTACACGCAGTTACATGTCGCCCGAGCAGATCGAAGGCAAGAATCTTGACTTCCGCGCCGACGTCTACAGCCTCGGCTGCGTCATTTTCGAATTTCTCACCGGTCGGACACCTTTCACCGGCGTGAATCCTGATGAGCTATTGCTTAAACATCTCAAGGCCCCGATTCCACAGCTGGTAGCCGCGAATCCTGACTTGACTCCCGAAATCAACGCACTCGTCATGAAGATGATGGCGAAGAAGCGCGAGGATCGCCCGCTGCAAATGAAAGACCTAGCAAAAGAAATCCGCAACACCAATATCTTCCGAGTCGGTAAGCGTCCCTCGGTTGCCTCGAAAGTCGTCGAGAACCAGCAGCAGTAATTCATCAAAGTAAACCAAAGCGAACATCTCTCCGTTAGCCTGCAAGGAACATCACAGTGGCCGAGGCACTTGGGCCGGGACTCGCATTCGAGCAGCCCATTTTTGATATCGAAGCGGAACTGGTAGAGCTCGAAAAGGCCGCCGCGAATTCGCCCGACGCAGAGGATGCGCTCCGCGCGAAGAAACGCGAACGCACCGACCTCATCAAGCGGATCTATTCCAATCTCACGCCATGGCAAACGGTGCAAGTCGCCCGGCACAAAAACCGGCCTTATACCGCCGACTACTTGTCACTCGCCTTCACCGATTTCGTCGAGTTGCATGGCGACCGCCGCTTCGGCGACGATCGGGCGCTCCTCACTGGTTTCGCCAAACTAGACCAATTTCGTGTCATGGTCGTCGGCCACCAAAAAGGGCGCACTGTGAAAGAGCGAACCGCCTGCTACTTCGGCTGCGCCCATCCCGAGGGCTACCGCAAGGCGATGCTCCGGATGGAGATGGCCGAGAAGTATGGCCTGCCGATCATCTGCTTCATCGACACGCCCGGCGCCTACCCCGGTATCGGCGCCGAAGAACGCGGCCAGTCGCAAGCAATCGCCGAGAGCATGTTCAAAATGTCGCAATTCAAAACACCGATCATCTGCGTCGTGATCGGCGAAGGCGGCTCCGGCGGCGCGCTGGCGATCGGCGTCGGCGACCGCGTCGCGATCCTCGAACACTCCTACTACTCAGTCATTAGCCCCGAAGGCTGCGCTGGCATCTTGTGGAAAGGCGGCGAGCACGCTGAGAAGGCGGCGACCGCGCTACGCTTCACCTCCCGCGACCTCCTGCAATTCGAAATCGTCGACCACGTCATCGAAGAACCCCTAGGCGGCGCCCACCGCGATCCGCACCAAATGGCGTCGCGACTAAAGCTCTATCTCACCAAGACGCTTCGCGAACTCTCAACCCAAAGCGGTGAGAAGCTAGTCGAAGGACGATACGAGAAGTTCCGAAAGATGGGTCGGTTTTTGGAAGAGCCAGTTAGTTTGGCGTAGTTGGCGTGAATGGGCTCCCACGGACTACGATTCCGCCCTGGCTGGCGGGTGAGATCTCGGATCGAAAAGCGGCTTGTTTTTGCAACATGCTCAAGATGATCAAGACGCCCACTCCCTGGGGCGGAGTGATCATCTTGAGCATGTTGCAAGTGCGAACTGAAAAAGACCTTGATTTCGTCACATGGCCTAGATTGCCTAGATGTCCACTGTCTACGGGCAGACGGTCCAGACGGCCAGGTTTGCTTGCTTGGCAAAGAACCCAAGGTGTCGAATCTGGGTTTGTGCCGGTGCTTGGCCAGACAGTTATTATCGCGTTCGAGTGGCGCCATTTGGGGCAAGAAATTTGAGGATTTCTGGCGTGTCTGAACTGCCCAAGTACAGACAAATTTCGGCGCCAAAACGCCGTTCAAATTCCCGCCAAAATCCGCCTTCGAAAATTGCCTTCTGGCGGTTCGTTTCTTGGTGCGACCCGCAGGTCAAACCTGCCACCGCGGACGCGTCTAATGAGCCATTAGGAGGTCGTCCATTTGCCGTGCGATCGGCGTTCTGATCTATAAAAGTACCCCACCACCAACGTCGGATAATGTTTGTTATGTTCGGTTAAGGCCTATTTTTCCTCGGGAAATACGCACATTGGTCGCGGTGCGTTTCCAAGCGGCTCCCTGCTCTGCTTCGACGATTCGTGGCTCATTTTCGTTGCCATCTTTTGCTCGAGAAGTCGGGCATTCGCACGCTCGGTCGGCCCGCGTTTTCGGCTCGGGGAGCGCCGAGCGGCGACGTGGTTGTGGGGGTCGCGGTGGGGAGATTTTGCGAGCCGCCGCCCCCTTCTGAAGCGCTGTTGGATTTGCTGCTTAGGAGGCCGGATAGAGGGTTGCTGGCGGGCTCGCTGCGGGGGGTGCTGGAGCCGGAGTTGGATGGGGTTAGGTTGGGCAGCCGGTCGGAGACGCTTTTTCCCAAGTCGCGGAGCACGTCCTCTGTGCCCTTCTTGGCCTGCGTTCCAACCTGGGAGGTGATTTGGTCCTTGGCTTTGGTGTAGAGATCACCGCCGGCTTTTTCGAGATCGCTCAGGATATTAGTTCCGGCGTCACCTGCGAGGCTACTGTCCCCTTGGCCCGATTCGAGTTGGCTTTTGACTGGGTCAACGTACTTGGCAATCGTTTGCTGGATGTCTTTGGGAAGCAGTGTTTGGGTTTTTGAAAGGGCGACGGCGATGTAGCGGCCGGAGATCGATTTGGGGATCGCGGCGCCCCACTCCTTTGGACCGAGCGTCATCGCAAAGATGGTGATGAGCATGCAAAAAAGCGCCCCTTTGACCGCGCCCACGAGTGCGCCGGCCTGATGGTCCCAGTCTTTGAGCTTCATCGCCTTCAACGACTTGGAGATAAAGCCGAACCCAACCCAAACGCCCGCGGAACTGCCCAGGTAAAGCATCAGCATCGATGCGGCGGTATCGAGTGGCGGCTGAAGACCAAACTTCGGTATGTAACTGTGCGAATTGAGCGCGACGAAATAACTAAGGATGATCGAAGCGATGGAGGCGACTTGCCAAGCGAGGCCTTTCCAATAGCCATACAGCGCGGTCCCAGCAAGAACGGCCACCATGATGAGATCGTAGTTCTGCATCACCTTCACACGGCGCAAGTGGAGAAATCGAGGGCCGCGAAGTTTAGAGGCGCTGTCGCTGCTGTCAAAGAGCAGTTGTATCGCTGCGTCCCGACGGTGACCTCCAAGACGCATGAACATGGAAGAGCAGGGTGCTAGCAGCAACAGCAGGCATTGGCGGCTGCTCTTGGCTTGTCGCCCCATCTTTTCCTAAACTCCCTGCCTAAACTCAGCGGTGTTTGTCTGGATTACCTCCCTTTACTTGATTCGCGCCTGTGAGTGTCCACAGGCAGCGCGGCGTCGTGCATGGCCGGCTTCAAGCAACACATGACGTTCAGCACGATCTGCGGCGTGGGCTATTGCGCCGCGACGTATTTCTATGGCGCGCCTTGGGAGACCTGCGGCGTCGCGGGCGGGCTCTGTGCCATCTCGGGAATGCTGCCTGATCTCGATAGCGACTCGGGACGTCCGGTCGATGAAACCACGACGGTCGTCGCGGCGCTGGCCCCGATGATGATGGTTGATCGATTCGCTCATATGGGGCTCACACATGATCAGATGATTCTTGCTACCGCTGGGATCTATCTCTTCGTGCGCTTCGTCGCAGCGGAGATGTTTAAGCGATACACGGTCCATCGCGGGATGTGGCACAGCATTCCCGCTTGCCTATCGATGGGACTCATCACGTTCTTACTTTGCTCCAGCGAAGTCTTTAACCTTCGCCTCATCAAGGCAGGCGCGGTGATGCTGGGCTTCTTCTCGCATTTGTTTCTGGATGAGATTTGGTCGATCGACTCGGCCGGGATGCGCATGAAAAGCAGCTTCGGCACCGCGATGAAATTGTGGGGCGATAAATTCTGGCCCAACGTGAGTTGCTATGCAAAACTCGGGCTTCTCGGGCTCCTTGCGGTCGGCGACCCGATCATCATGAATCGATTTGGCATTGAGGATAACATTGCGCTGCGGCTGCCTCGTGACGTGCTGAAGACGGCTCATGCGGAAGTGCAAAAGCGTTGGCGATGAAAAGTTCGCGTCGCAGGAGCGACAGCGACTACGTATTCCAGTCGTCCATGTAGCCCTGTCGCTCCGTCGACTGGATGCTTTTGCTTAACGCTCGCTGCTATCGATCAGCGCTGTCGATCCACAGCGTCACAGGCCCGTCATTGAGGAGTGACACCTTCATGTCGGCTCGGAAGATACCTGCTTCGACAGGTAAGCCTCGCTGCTTCAAAAGCTCGATGAACGTTTTGTAGAGCAATTCCGCCTGTTCGGGCCGCGCGGCTTCGATGTAGCTGGGGCGCCGACCTTTGCGTGTATCGCCATAGAGCGTGAATTGACTGACCACGAGCACCGCGCCGCCGACTTCCGCCAGCGCGAGGTTCATTTTGCCTTCGGCGTCATCAAAGATGCGCAGGCCGGCAACTTTGTCTGCCATATAGTCGGCAGCGGCGGCGTCATCAGCATGCGTCACGCCTAGGAGCACGAGCAGACCACGCTCGATGGCGCCAACAACTTGGCTGTTGACTTCTACGCTGGCGCGGCTGACACGCTGAATGCAGGCTCGCATGATGGTGACGCGCCTTTGGCAGTGAAATGTCTATTCTGTATCGAGACCTTTTGCGAGCCGAATCGATTTGACCTGATCGAGAATCTCTTGAATCAGCAAAAAATTGGAGGCGACGAAGTGAGCCTGTTGAAGGAACGCCCAGGCGATGATGGCAATGCCAACAAACGCGGCGACCAGATGATAGTTGACGTAGTTCACCGCATCTTGCCGCATCATGCCATCGGGGTCTGCCGAGGCGCCCAAGATGACGATGACCAGGATCGTCAGCGAGCCGATGACCGCCCAAGGAAAATTACGTCGCTTCAGTCGCTGGCTCTCTTTCGCTTTGACGTCATCTAGTCCGTACGCCGCACTCACTTCGCCGCACCATTTGCTGGTGCCAACAAAGTAAGTCACCGAAATGCAGTTCACGAGCAGCGCGACGAGCGCGGTGGCGACGCCCAATAACATGTGAATCACTTTGCGATCGGCAATCGGCCGCCGAACCTCATGAGCGGCCTGCGCTTTGGCTTCAGCGGCTTTGATTTCGCTGAGCCGAGCGGGATCTTGCTGTGCTTCGCGGCGAAGTTTGTTGAGTTCGCTTTCGGCGGCCATCGCGTCGCGCGACTGTCCGGCGTAATCGCCAATCGAAAGTCCCAGTAACAGGTTCACCGCCAAGATCGCGAGGGAGAAGAGCGCCAGTGACAAGAAGATGCGAGACACGAGATAGCTTTTAACGCGAAAAGTGGGCGGCGAGTTTGGCCGTGAGTTGGGGGCCAAATTTTAGCTCCCCCCTGCCCTGGTCGCCTAGGCGTCGATTTTTGATTTCGCTACCGCAAACTGGGCGAATCCGCACGCCAATCGAACGACAACTGCGCGGTATATTCTGCGGACCGCCGAGTCGCGGTGACATGGAAAACCACTCGCAAGCAGAGTCGAAGACGTGCAACATGATTTCGCTTGGCAGACCGCACCGCTGATTAACACCTGCGAACTCTTGCTCGTGCGGCATGGGGCGACGATTTATAACCAGGCAGATCCGCCGGTGCTTCAAGGACGCGGTATCAATAGTGAACTCTCCGCCCAAGGCATTGCCCAGGCGCGGGCCACCAGCGACTTCCTGCGTGAAGTGAAGCTCGACGCGATCTACACCAGCCGACTCACTCGCGCGAGGCAAACCGCCGAGCTACTACGCGGAGAGCGACCGATCGAAGTCGCTCCCTTCGCCGAAATCGAAGAGATTCATGTCGGTGAACTAGAAGGACGTAAGCGAACCGACTACCGCGAGCACTACGGCGAACATTTTCGCCGCTTTGAAGAAGACCCCGAGAACTGCGGCTACCCGTCGGGCGAGTGTTATGGCGATGTCGCCGCCCGCGCGATGCCGATGGTGAGAAAGTGGCTTGCGGAACATGCGGGCCAACGGATTCTCGTCGTGAGCCACGGCATGGCGATTCGAATCATGCTCGCCAGCCTGATGGGCATGCCGCTGAGGTTCGCGCGGAAG
>JBKJSI010000765.1:0-25172 GCA_046595915.1 Pirellulaceae bacterium | reverse complement strand
CGATTGCTCCCTGCCGAATTGACCGTCCTTCAAAGACGCTCATTCGGCGGCGCAAATCCCGTGCCAATTCCGGAGATGTCTTACAGTCCAAAGGAGGACTTGTGTATAAATGACAGGATATAGTAGCCAGGGTCGGAGCAGTACTCTGCGTAGGCCCTGGTACACGGTCGCCAACCAAGTCAAAGGGCTGAAGGCCCGAGATAATCCTTGAATTGCGGGCAACGCGCTCGCTTTGTTTTGAAAACAATCGTCGCAAAGACACGCTCTTCGAGTGCATTTTCCCGCTTGTTTTCAAAACACGGCTTAAACAAATCCCCCCTTTGCCAGACCAATGCCCTAGATTTCCTCTGCCGAAGCACGCCATACTAATCAACCGCCGCTTATGCGTACTGAAGCGGTGGCTGGTAAACGTTTGTGGCCGCTTTCGATCTGCAGAGCCCATGCCGGGATTGATCTTATCTCCGCCGAGAACTCTCGTCGCGATCACGCTCCTCTTCTTGGGCGTTGTTTTCTCGGCGTCGACTGCTTCAGCACAGCTCAGCATTAGCCCGCAGACAATTCAAATCGACCGGCCGGAAGGCTCGCAGCAAATTCTGGTGACGCGCGAGGAGCATGGGCTCCAGCGCGATATTACCCGCGAGTCTAAGTTCGAAGCAAAAGACCCGAGCATCTTTTCCATCGATGCGTCCGGTTTAATTCAGCCACTCGCCGAAGGAATCTCGAATCTCGTCGTAACGCACCGCGGCGAGACGATCCAGATCCCCGTTACTACTAGTGGGCTCAAGCAGCCCGTCCCTGTTTCCTTCGTCCACGAGGTCCAGCCGATCCTCACCAAAGCCCGCTGCAATTCCGGCGGCTGCCACGGAAAAGCCGAAGGCCAGAATGGTTTTAAGCTGAGCTTATTGGGATTTGACGAGGCCTTCGATCACGATTCGATCGTCAAAGACGCCAAAGGCCGTCGCATCGCGTTGAGTCGCCCCGAGCATAGCCTGCTTCTGCAAAAAGCCACGGCACAAACGCCCCACGGCGGCGGTCAGAAAATCGACCTAGGAAGCCCCCAATATCATCGTCTCCTGCGCTGGATCTCCGCAGGCGCACCTTCCACCACTTCCAACGAGCGTAAAGTCATCGGCATCGAAGTCGAGCCCGCGCAAATCGTGATCGCGGCCAATGGCGCCCAACAATTGCGAGTCACGGCGATCGATGACACCGGCCGTCGTCACTGTGCGACCGTCGAGTCCGATTACATCTCCAACGCCACGCATATCTGCGAAGCCAACTCGCGCGGCCTATTGCAAGCCAGCGCCATCCCCGGTGAAGCGGCGGTCTTCGTCCGCTATCTCGGGCATGTGGCCGTCTGTCGAGTCGTTTTGCCTCGCCCGACCAGCACCTTTACTCGACCTCCCGAAGCTAACTTCATCGACAAGCATGTTTGGGACAAATTGACTGGGCTCGGCATTCCTCCCAGCGATCTGATCGACGATGCAACCTTCTTGCGGCGCGCCTCGCTCGACGTGATCGGCACGTTGCCAACCGCAACCGAGGCTCGAGCTTTCTTGGCCGACACGAGCCCCGATAAACGAGCAAGATTAGTCGATCAACTTCTAGAACGCCCCGAATATGCCGATTACTGGGCCATGAAATGGTCCGATCTGCTCAAAGCAGACAAACTAAAAATCACGCCTCAAGGCACGGTAGGCCTAACTCGCTGGCTGCGAACCCAGTTCCGCACCAACCGTCCCTACGACGAAATGGTGCGCGAGATTCTCACGATTCAAGGTCCGGTGCAAAGCGAAAGCCCCGCCGCGTTCTTCAAATCGCTCGATCAGCCCGAAGTCACGAGCCGCGCCGTGAGCCAATTGTTCCTCGGCGTGCGAATCGAATGCGCCCAGTGTCACCACCATCCCAGCGAACGCTGGAGCCAAGACGATTACGCGGGCCTCGCGGGTTTCTTCACCGGCGTGACGGTCAAGCCTTTGCCCGATGGTACGGAATCGATCATCGCCCGCAGTGGCGCCGACGCAAAACACCCGCGAACCGGCGAACTCATTCCCGCCCGAGCTCTCGGCGCGGAGCCGGCGGATTTTGCGATCCACATCGATCGTCGAAGGGTGCTCGCTTCCTGGATGACCGCTTCTGGCAATCCTTTCTTCGCCAAAGCAATCGCCAATCGCCTTTGGGCGCACTACTTTGGCCGCGGCCTGGTCGATCCGATCGACGACATGCGGGTCACCAACCCAGCCACCAATGAGCCGCTGCTCGCCGCACTTGAATCGCACCTCAAAGAAGTCCGTTACGATTTGAAGGCCTTCACCCGCACGCTGCTCACTTCGCGCGTCTATCAACTCGGCGCCGCCATCGACGCCAATCGTGATGACCGACAGCACTTCTCGCACGCCCGCCCCAAAGCAATGCCCGCCGAAGTCATGCTCGACGCAATCTGTCAGGTCACACTCGTTCCCGAGAAATTCAACGGCTGGCCCGAGGGAGTGAGGTCCATTGAAGTCTGGGACAACCGCATGCCCTCTTACTTCTTTCGCATCTTCGGCCGCCCCGTCCGCGCCACCGTCTGCGAATGCGAACGAAGCAACGAACCGAGCATCTCGCAGGCGCTCTTTCTCCTCAACTCGCCCGAACTCAACGCAAAACTGAGGCATCGCCAAGGCCTGGCCCGCAAACTGACCGATTCAACCAAATCAAGCGCCGAAATCATCGAGGAAATCTACTTAACGACTCTAACTCGCCTTCCCACTCCCCAGGAAAACGAGTTGATGTTATCCGCCTTTGCCTTCAAAGGAATTACCTCCGAAGGAATCACCCGCCAACAAGCCATCGAAGATGTGCTCTGGGCGGTAATGAACTCCAAGGAGTTTTTGTACAACCATTGACGTCCTTACGGCTCAAGTGCTTTGATCCAGCAACAAAACAACTCGAGAAGAAGAGGGTGTGGCTGTGTTATGAAAACAAAGTGGCGCCAAAAGCGCCGATTTGGGTGGATCTATATCGCCACTTTGTTTTCTTAACACGGCTCGAACCAACATGTTTGACAGACCATTTAACAATCGCGGCTACCGCTTCTGCGACGGCCTCACCCGCCGCCAGGCACTCCACCTCGGCGCCACGTCGCTTTTCGGCGGCCTAACGCTGCCCCAAGTGCTGCGAGCCGAAGAAACGAAGAAGACCAACGGCGGCAAAGACGCCAAAGCCAAATCGTGCCTCTTCATCTTCCTCGAAGGCGGCCCGCCACAAATCGATATGTGGGACCCCAAGCCTGACGCGCCAGCCGAAATCCGCGGCCCATTTGAGGTGATCTCAACCGCATTGCCCGGCGTTCACTTCTCAGAGCACTGCGCGCACAGCGCAAAGATCGCCAACAAATTCTCGGTCGTTCGCAGTCACAGTCACACCGATAACGGCCACTCCACCGGCTATCACTATGTGATGACGGGGCGCCGTCCCACGTTTGCGGATGGCGAATACCCGGTTCCAACGAATGAAGTCTTTCCCTCACTCGGCTCCATTATTTCGCGCGAACTCGGTCCAAGTGGAATCGCGAAAGCAAACGTACCGCCCTATATCAACCTGCCTCAGCCAATGTCCGCCGGCGGACCAGGCTTCTTCGGCGCCGAGTACGCACCTTTTGTGATCGAAGCCGACCCCAGCCAGCCCGATTTTGAAGTCCGCGATCTCGGCCAAGTGGGCGGAATCTCCAGTCAGCGAGCGGAACTCCGCCAGCGGCTACTCAGTGGCCTAGAGCCAAACGCACCGCGCACCGGACGAGCCGCCGCCATGAACACCTATTACCAAAAAGCTCGCGACCTGATCACCTCGCCCGCCGCGCGCAAAGCTTTCAACATTCAGTCCGAATCCGACAAGATGCGCGAGAATTATGGCATGTCCCAAATCGGCCAATCCCTCCTCCTGGGGCGCAGACTCATCGAATCGGGCTGCCGTTTTGTCGGAGTCGATGCGCCTGGCTGGGATGTGCATTTCAACTGCTTCCCCAGCCTCAAAGGCGACTTGATTCCGCCGCTCGATCGAGCATTCGCCGCCCTGATCACCGACCTGGAAGATCGCGGCCTGCTCGACAGTACGCTCGTCGTCATGATGGGCGAAATGGGCCGCACACCGCGTATCACCAAGGAAGCCGGCCGCGACCACTGGTCGATGGCTCAGTCCATCGTCTTCGCAGGCGGCGGAGTCAAACCCGGCCAAATCATCGGCGCGACCGACAAACATGCGGCCGCCCCCATCACCGAGCCGATCGGCGTCAGCGACGTGCTGCGAACGGTTCACACCCTCCTCGGGATCGACGCCGACAAAGAATACGCCGACCCTCTAGGCCGCCCCGTCCCCCTGGTCAATGGCGGCAAGGTGATATCGGGACTCCTTGCCTAACTTTTTAGTAATAAATGGCTCACTAAATTGGCATTATTTCCATTCGAGTGGAATCACGATTGCCACCAACTGCCACCATTGCCAACATCACCGAGAGCTTGCCACCGTTGCCACCATCGCCACCAACTGGCAAAAAGGCAGTTCCGCACGCTCTGGCCAATTTGTCCCGTGCGGTGGCCACATTTTTCTCGCTTTTGGTCCTGCCATTGCTTCAAAGCGATTCGGCCTACGCGCAGCTCGCTCCCGAAATCGGCTACATGCACCCCGCAGGCGCTCAAGCGGGCACAGCCACCGAAGTAACCCTCGGCGGCTACGACTGGACGCCCGACACGCAACTCTTCGTGCATGACCCGCGCATCAAGCTCGAACTCATCGGCCCCTTATCACCCGTCCTCGTCCCCGAGCCGCCGCATTGGTTCGGGTTCAAAGCCCGCGGCCCCGCCTGGCCGTTACCGCGCGAAGTAAAAGCCCGCCTGACGATTCCCGCAGACGTTCCGCCCGGCTTCGTCCGCTGGCAAGTCGCCAACGCCAACGGCGCCTCACCGCCCGCGACGTTTCAAGTCGGCGCCTCGCCCGAAATCATCGAAGACGCCAATCGCAAATCCGCCCAAGTCCTGCCCGCGTTACCCGTTACTGTCTCCGGCCAGATCCGCCGCATCGAGGAAATCGACCGCTACGAGTTCAAAGTCCCGCGTGCCGGGCCAGTGACGATCCAAGTCGCCGCGCGACAACTCAGTTCACCGCTGCACGCCATGCTAAAAGTCCGCGACGCCCAAGGCCGCGTCATCCTCGACGCCGCCGACACCGAAGGCCGCGACTTAAGCCTGACCATGATCGCGCAGGCCGACACGCCCTACGAAATAAGCCTCCACGACCTCGATTTCGCCGGCGACAGATCCTATGTCTATCGCCTGACACTCATCGCCGCGCCGCACATCAGCGCGAGCTACGTCGCAGCGGGAACGCGCGGCAAAACACACCCGGTTGAGTTCGTCGGAATCGGCTTAGCGACGGGAACAAACACGCTCGAAACGGTTCTGCGTGACGTCACATTCCCATCCGACCCCAGCGTGAAATCGTTTCCCTACGTGCTCGAAACGCCCTGGGGCAATACGCCGCCGTACACGCTCGGCGTCTCCGACCTCGAAGAAACAGTGCAGCCGCCATCCAAAGAATCGCCGCTCGCCGCGCCCGGCGGTCGCACCAGCTATTTCGACACGCGATTCGGCGTCGACCAGCACATCGTCTCCTTCAAGCAAGGCGAAAGGTGGAATATCGCGACCCATGCGCGGTCGATCCACTCACCGCTCGACTTGGAACTGACGATCTTCGGGCCCGAAGGCAAACAACTTGCCTCCGTAGACGACGCGACGCCCGGCACAACCGACCCCGAACTGCTGTTCACTGCTCCACTCGATGGCGACTATCGCATTGTGATCGCCGACCGCTCCGGCAAAAGCGGCTCGCGCGCCGCAAACTATCGAATCAGCATCGAACGACCGCGCGAAGACGTCGCGCTATCGATGCCGACGCAGCTCGCCATTCCGATCGGAGCCCAGAGCAAACTCGCCATCAAAGCCGCGCGAACCGGTGGTTTTAAAGGCCCGATTCCGCTCGCGTTCGACAACCTCCCCGCTGGCGTCATGTCCCCCACCGCGCTGGTGATTCCCGAGGGAGCGAACGAACTGACAATCGACCTCACCTGCGCCGCCGACGCGCCCGCAAACGCGCTGCTATGCCGTTTGACCGCCACTCCGAAACTCGGCGAGCAAGCTGTATCGCGCGACGTGGGAAGGATTCTTCTCGCAACGACGATGAAGCCGCGAATCAAGCTCACGCCCGAAGGTCTCGACGACGTGCGAAAAATACATCGCGGCAGCACGTTCCTCGCACCGATGCTGATCGAGCGTCTAGAAAACTACGAAGGCCCCGTCACGCTCGAAATGACCTCGAAGCAACAGCGCCATCGCCAGGGCTTAGCCAGCGAAGAAATGGTCGTCGCCGCAAATGGCTCGCCCGGCATGCCTCAACGCGTCGAATACCCCATCTTCGTCCCCGAGTGGATGGAGACCACCAAAACCAGCCGCATGATTTTGAATGCCTCAGTGCAAGTCGCCGACCCCAAGGGCAACATCCGCACGCTGCTACAGCGCCAAGAACTGCGAATCGGAATCCTCCCCGAAGGCGCTCTTATGAAACTAAGCCACACCGCAGGCGAACCCACGGTCCTGCTCGGGGGCGAGATTCGCGTCCCAGTATCCCTATCACGCGTCGCCGAGTTTCGCGAACCAGTACGAATTGAACTTGTCCCCGACGAAGCTCGAACCGGCGAAGTCGCTGCCGAACCGCTTCAACTCACGCCTGACCAAACCGAAGGGACGATCCTGATCCGCTTCGGAAGTGCCATGGGCACTCTCGGCGAACAGTCCGTCACCATCCGCGCCACAGCCCTCAAAGAGGGCCGTAGGCCCGTGATCTCGGAGACTACGGTCCTCGTCACGATAATTGCCCGCTAACTCCCCTCCCTGCGCAACCTTAGATTCCGCAGCATCTCCCGCTGAGAGAATCGCCGCTGAAATCCCGCGAGCGACGACGACTCCTATCAAAAACCGGGTCCCCCGAGTTCGTTGTGCCGTTCAGAATCTTGGCTCGGTCAAATCCGCGGCGCGATACAAGCGAGTTACTTGTTGTGGCGTACGAGGTGCAGGTCGCAGGGTTCGAGGCCTGAATCTACCAGTAATAGATATGGCGTAGTCGCGCGAGGTTTCGTAGGCGACGCAAGTTCGCCCCTGGAAACAGCGGTTTTTTTGTTTCCTGACCCAGGTGCGAGCCGACGCGGCAGCCTTCGCTTCGCCTCAAATCGGCGATTCGTCGTAATTCAAGTGAGCGGAACCGCTTTCGTCAAATCGTTTGAGCCCTGCATCGCCGAATTAGGTCGTCCCAAGTAGGCTAGTGATTGGCGTGAGTTCGGTTTGAAATCTTGACTTCGGCGCGAAGCCGAGGCGCTCTGCCATATCCTTTCCCGCAAGCGCTATGTCGTCTGCCGAACTACTGCTGTTTCTCGTCGCGACGAGTTTGCCGAGCGCGATCGTCTCTTGGTTCATGGTTTGGCTGGTGCGTCGCTATGCGGCTGAGTGGAACCTGATTGACCTACCAGGTGAGCGAAAAGTCCATATAACGCCAACCCCGCGCGGGGGCGGCATTGGGATCGTTGTGGGAGTGCTCGCGACCTTTGCAGTCGTGTCGCTCGTTGTCTTGCTGGCGGATCAAGGTGCTCCACCGAGTGTTTTGGGAATTCGGTTGCCGTCGATCGTCGCAGGTCATCTTGCGGGGCTTCGAACTCAGCTTGCGTCGCTTTGGACACTGCTTGGGTGCGGCGCTGTGTTAGGGCTTTTAGGATTGGCAGATGACCGGGGCGGTGTCGATTGGAAGCTGCGGCTCTTGGTTGAATTCGCGGTCGCGGCATTTTGTGTCACATGGGAAGGATGGCGGCTCACCGCATTCGTACCGCTTCCCTTCGTCGCCGATGCGCTTTCGATCATCTGGATCGTCGCGCTGATTAACTCGTTCAACATGCTCGACAATATGGACGCCTTGTCGGGGGGAGTGGCAGCGATCTGCGCTTCGATTCTGGGTGCGGTCATGATGCTAACGCCGGAGAGTGCCTCGGCGGCGCCGCAATTGTTCGTTGCTGGCTTTCTCTTTGTATTAGTTGGCGGCCTACTCGGATTTTTGTGGCATAACCGGCCGCCGGCGAAGATTTTCATGGGAGACTGTGGGGCCTATTTTGTCGGCTATTGCCTTGCGATCTCGACGATGCTGGCAACGTTTGTGGGCACCGCGTCGCCGAAGCCGCATTCGATTCTCGCGCCGCTCTTTGTGCTGGCGATTCCGCTCTATGATCTGGTGAGCGTGATAGTGATTCGTTTGCGCAATAGCAAGAGCCCGTTTGAGGCGGATAAGAATCACTTTTCGCATCGTTTGGTTGACTTGGGGATGACCAAGTCGCAAGCGGTCCTTACCATCTATCTGATTTGCTTAACCTGCGGATTTGCAGCATTGCTTTTGAATCGGACAGATGTGGTTGGGGCTATTCTGCTTTCAGCGATTGTCACTTGCATCATGACAATTATCGCCATTCTCGAATTTGTGGCGCGAAGAAAGCAAAGGGGAAAAGCACTGTGACGAGCGCCGAAGGCAGAACCAAAACGACTGAACAACCTTCCGCCGGAGCGACGCGGCAGGACCAACTCTTGCAAAAGGTTTTGATGGCTGCGTTCGCAGCGATGCTAGTGGCGACGCCGCTATTGCCGAGCGATACCTTTTCGATAGCAACGGAAGGCCAGAATGCTGCGCCTGCGATGTTGTGGATCATGCTCGCGATTTGCGCAACGATCGCTTGGTTATTGGCGGCCTTTCGGTCGCCTCTTACGTTGTTGAAGTGGAACACTACTGATTTGGTTCTTGGTGCGTTCTTCGTTTGGGTGGCGATCGCGGGTGTCACTGCCTCGGTTGATGCTAATCGTCGAGCCGGCTGGAATATGACGGCGAGTTGGGTTTCGCTGGGACTGACCTATTATCTGGCGAGACTGTTGTTGCGTACTGGAACTCACGTTCGCGCAATTATTGTTGGGATCTTGGCCGTGACTTTGATGTTTGCCCTTGAAGGTCTGCATGAATCTTGGGTGACGATTCCGCAAAATCAGGCGAGATTTAAGCGGAACCCTGCAGCGGTGTTGGTTGAGGCGGGAATTGCCGCTGAGCCTGGATCAGCCGCATACGACCGATTCAAGAGCCGATTGGAGACCCAGGGGCCATCCGGCACTTTCGCCTTAGAGAATTCCTTGGCGGGGTTTCTGCTTCCGGCCGCGATTGTTTTTTTAGGATTGCTCTTCGCAGGCAACATTAATCTGAGCGACAAAGGAAAGTCGCTTCGCACGATTGGACTCTTGATCGGTTTCAGCTTACTGGCGATCTGCATTCGTTACACCCATTCCACTGCCGCGATGGTTTCAATTGGCGTGAGTTTGCTCGTTGGCGCAATTGTGTTTTTGTTTCGCGATCAGAGGTTTACTTCGCGCATAATGCGCTTTGGCGCGCTGGTCTTCCTGGTACTTATTTTCGCCTGGCCATTTGTCATTGCTGTCGCCGGAGACTCGGTTGCTAACCGATTGCCGCTGACGCTGAAATTTCGCGCGGAGTATTGGCAGAGTTGTTTGGCGATGCTGAAGCAGAATTCGCTTTGGGGCTGCGGGCCGGGCAATTTTCAAGATGCGTATCCCAAGTACATGTTGCCGCAAGCCGCTGAGACCATTGCCGACCCGCATAATTTGCTTTGGGAGATTCTCTGCAATAGTGGAGTCCTCGGAGGTTTGTTGTTCACAGGCGCGTTGTTGATTGCAGCACGGGCTCCGCTTTCGCGACTTCTATTTTTAACAGTACACGAAGAAGAGACGAAAATCGCTGACTTGGCGATGCCGATTTCATTGCGCGCGACAGCTGTGGGAGGCGTCGCGGGGATATCACTTGCGCTCTTACTGGCTCTTTCTAGCGGCTCTAATTCTCTCGTCTTGTTCTTGCGAACATGGTTGCTGTTCGGCGCGATTCCTGGCGGGCTTCTGGTCGCGACGATGCTGCCGTGGATTCGAAGAGGGGAGTTGTCGAGTTCCCTCGTTTGGCTTGCTTGGCTTGGGTTAGCGATTCATCTCACCGTGTCGGGGGGCGTGGGCAATCCTGGGACGGGTTCTCTCTTCTTTCTAATGCTTGCGATCACACAAAACATGGCGGCCAAGGGAAGTGAGTTTGGAACCAGTATTGGGCGACTGGCTGGAGTCGGCGCCTTGGTAGTGCTATGTGTCGCGGGTGTGGCGCATTATCAGTGGGGGTATGTACCGGTGCTTGCCGCGCGGGCTTCCATTGGTCGTTCCGAAATTGCGCTTGCTGATTCGAAAACCAGCGAAGCGAAAGAAGCATTAAGGGCGGCTGCGAAGGCAGATCGTTGGGATGCGCCACCACTTGCCAAAGAGACGCAGCTTGAAATGCTGAGTTATTTTGAAGCAACCGCCGAGTCGCGGGTAAATCCAGAAAAAATAATCTCGACCGCTAAGGAAGCAATTCACCGATCGCCGCGTTCGCCAGGTTTATATTTTGAATTAGCTTTGAATTTATTGCGGGCAAATGCCGCCGAGCCGAAGGCGGCGCTTTTGGCAGAATCACAGGCGCTACTTAACAAAGTAACGGAGCTAGCCCCCTCGAATGGGGTTGCCTGGGCCTATCGGGCGTATGCAGATTCGCTTGCAAAAGACACCAACAGCGCACGAGATTGTGCCAAGGAAGCAATCCGACTCGACCTGATTAACCCTCATTATGATTTGTCGGTAGAACCTTCTCCCATTTCGGGCCGTAGTTTCGCGGGCTGGCTTCGCGAGGTGGCTGGATCCTCGAAATGACGCACTTGGCGGCCTTTGTTCTTGGTCAAGCCAAGAGTTAGGCGACGCCGCTGATGACATGGTCGACACCTCAATTACTCGCTAAACTTAGGTATAATCACAGCTTACATCCCGAGCAGCGCCTTCCTGACACAGCGGCGTCCGATAGAAAGCTGCGTCCTGGAGTTGGAGTTAACCGTAATGTCTAGGCTTCCACTGATCGCAACTGTTTTGGCGATTCTCGCGATCGCGGTTGGTATTTTTTCTGGCTTGCAGGTTGTGAAGGCGGAACGATCGTCGAAGATTCAAACGATCGATGAATACATGAAGGAGCACAATCTCACACCCAAAACCGAGATTGTTGACGCCAATCTTCCCAAGCCAGAAGTGATTGGCGACTTGGAGCACAATTTTGGTCACATTGGTTATCAGGAGGTCATTCGGATTGAGTTCAAGATCAAGAACGTTGGCGGCAGCGAATTGCGAATCGACCAAGGTGAAGTCAGTTGCGGCAAATGCACAGTGATTGAGGTGCCAAAAGACAATTTGCCCGAAGGGGTAAAGCCAGCTCCTGAGTCGACAGGGCGCTCCTTGTTAATTGCGCCCGGGGCGACGGCATCGGTTTTTGTCGCCTTCACGCAAAAGAATAAGGAGTATGTGCCTCAGGTTTCGGAATGGGCTCGGTTTCACACGAGCGATCCTCGACAAAAGGAAATCGAATTTCGGATTGCGGGAAAGATTACGAAGACTTATCGGCTCAAGGCGAACCAATTTAGTTTAGGTAGCCTGACAATAGGTCATGGCCTCGAATCGCGGTTGGGGGTCTTTGGTTACGGCGTCGAGCCGCTGAGAATTGATCGGGTTGAGTTTCTATCTGAAGTGAAGGAGTCAGAGTTCACCGCGAAAATTGAGCCGATGCCTACGGAAGAAGTTCAAGCGGAAGAAGGCGCTACGAGTGGATTCAATATCGTGTTGACGGCGCTGAATCCGCCGCTTGGAAAGATCTCCCAAGCTCTGCGACTCCACGTCGCCAATGCGGATCCGCCGACCGTTGATATCCCGGTCGAAGGGACTGTGGTGGGCAATATTCAGATCATTCGAGCGGGCGCCTCTTCAGCCAATTGGTCGCCCAGCTTGAATTATTTGGATTGGAGCACTGTCGATGGCAAAACTGGGGCCGAAGTGAATCTCATGATTCGCGCGAGGATGAAACAGAGTGATCCACTCATTGAATTCAGGATCAAGGAAATCTTTCCGAGCGATCTCTTAGAAGCGGAGTTTGGCGAGTCGAAGCGAACTGAAAACGCTCAAACTGTGCCGCTGACGATTCGAATTCCCCCAGGCTCGAAACCGGCCAACTATCGCTCATTGAGTGTCGACTCCAAACCAGCGCGGATCGTGATTGAAACCAACGACCCGGTGACAAAAGAAATTGTTATCGGTGTGCGTTTTGGAATTGAATAGCGATCATGAACTTGCCAGAACCAAAATACTCCAACCGGACTCAAGGAAGATTCGGATGATTCCCAGCACAAAAACTAGCGCCGTTGTCGTTGGCCGAAGTTTATTCGGCCGCAGCTGGGTTGCTATTACCTTATTGTTGTGCGCTAGCGCGATTGCTTGGTTGGCGCAAACCATGCTCGCACAACAACCGCAACAACGACGGATACTGCCTATACCTCGGCGGCCTTTTCGCAACGGTGCGCCCAACCGAAATGAGCCACCTGCAGAAAAGCCGGGCGAAAAGCCGAAGGAAGGCGATGATCCGGAAATGGCCGAGAAAGGCTCGGCTGACGAAGGTAAGGGGAAAACGAAGGGTTCGGGGAACTCCTTGTCTATTGTTGAGCCAACTGAGGATAGCAAAAAGAAAACAGACCCCGCGAAGGAAAAGGAACGAGAACCCCTCTTTGTGGGTTGGGATAATCCCAAAGTTGTGTTCCTGCTGAGCGGTAATCAGATGGGCTACATCGAGCCTTGCGGGTGCGCGGGTCTCGAAAATCAAAAGGGCGGGCTCACGCGCCGAATCACGTTGCTCAATCAATTGCGCGAGGAGAAAAAATGGAATGTTGTTCCGCTTGATGTTGGCCAGAATACGAACGAATCGCGTTCCGATCGCCAACAGGAACTAAAATTGCAAATGACTGGGAGTGGCTTCTCCAAGATGGGGTATCAAGCCATCGGAATTGGGCCGAGTGACGTCGCATTGTCCACCAGTGAACTTGCGGGCATCGTCGCCAATTTCCCTGTGGTCTCTGCTAATGTTTCTGTCTTTGATCGAGCTACGGGGATCGTGCCCGAGTATCGGATTATTAGCGCCGGGGGTATGAAAATCGGAGTCACACAAGTCGTTTCGGACGCTGCTCAAAAGAGCATCTTGGCCGGTGATATTGAGAAGCAAGTGATCGCGAAGGCACTGCCGCCGGTGATCGAAAAACTCAAGGCTGAGAAATGTGATTACACGATTTTGCTCGCCTACGCACTGGAGAACGAAGCGGAATCACTCGCCAAGAAGTATCCCTCCTTTGACTTGGTTGTGCATGGCGAGTTGCATGGCGATCCCGAGCGTGAGATTAGGAAATTGCCCACCAAGCCGGGCGCCAAATCGAACTATGTCGCGGGCGTCGGCTACAAGGGGATGCATGTGACGGTAGTGGGACTCTTTGATGACCCTAAGTCGCCGGTGAAGTATCAGCGGGTACCACTTGATGCTCGATTTGCTGACTCGGAGGAAGGGCTTCAGCTTTTGTCGGACTATCAACGCGAACTCAAATCGGCGGGGCTGGAAGGGCTCGGCGTACTGCCGAAGCCTTACGCAGGAGGTCGGGAGTTTGTGGGGTCGAAAACGTGTGGCGAATGCCATACCAAGGCCTACGAAAAATGGCTCACCACTCCGCACGCCCATGCAACTGAAACGATCATCAATCCCAAGGAACGCGCTGGTATCGCTCGCAACCATGATCCTGAATGCCTCAGTTGCCACGTAACGGGCTGGAATCCGCAGCAATATTATCCTTATACGACGGGTTATCTTGATCTCAAGAAATCGGCGCATTTGCATGCCAATGGCTGTGAGAATTGCCATGGTCCCGGCTCCAAGCATGTCGAAGCGGAAGGTGGGGGAACGGCGAAGCCTGCGGAACTTTCGAAACTGCGTGAGTCGATGCGTTTGCCGCTAGCAAACGCCAAGAAAAAATGCCAAGAATGCCATGACCTCGATAACAGCCCGGAATTTAGCAACGAAGGCGAATTTGAGCGTTACTGGGAAGAGGTAAAGCACCCTTGGCGAGATTGAACTGACCTTGTCGGCAACGCCCCCTAATTCTTATCCTCCGCCGCGCCAAGCGCTTGGGCATTCTGCGCCAAAGGGTGAGGTTGATGCGAAACTGGGATTGGTAGCGAGGGTTTTGCTTGCCGTTGTCGCACTTGCGATGATCGCGACTCTTGCTCTGGCCTTTTCGCTGAAGCCTGATCCTTCGGGCATGGGAACCCACCAGCAGATCCCTGGGTTTGGACCTTGTACGGTCCAATTCCTGCTCGGATTTCCTTGCCCTGCGTGCGGCATGACCACTTCTTGGAGCCTGTTCACCAAGGGCCAGATTTTCGCGGCGCTCATGACGAGTGCTAGCGGAACGATTTTGGCGGCGGTTTGTGCGCTGGCTTCGGTTTGGTTCTTGATGACCGCCTTTCGAGGCAAGTGGCCCGGTCTCGCGCCGACGCCGATGCAAGTCGCGATTCCCGCGCTGGCATGGCTCGCAATGGTGATAGCGGAATGGCTACTGAGACGTTGGCCAGATATTTTTGGTTAGCGACTCATCAATCGACCAGCATCGCACTACGAAACAATTCAATCCATTGACTATACGAGAAGGAGCGGCCCGTGAAAGGAATCACGCGTTCGCGTTACATCGCCACTTGGATTCTCTGCCTGGGGCTCGTTCCCCTTGCTACCGGATGCGTGGGGCTGGCGGCACAGATTCTTTACGTTTGGAAGGGCACGACCGTTCCCGCCGAATGTCGCGATCTCGAGTACAAGAAGGTCGCGGTCGTTTGCGAGTCAGAGGAAGGTTATATCAACCATTCGGGTGTGGAAGATGTCTCCCGCATGATCGAAAAGAATCTCAAGGAGAATGTCAAAGGCATCAAGATGGTGTCGCACAAGGAAGTTGCTGATTGGATTGACGCTAATGATAGCGCTAATCTGGATCCGAAAACGATTGGCAGAAGCGTCAAGGCAGAACGGGTTCTTTATGTGCAGATTAAGAACTTTTCTATTGCCGAAGGGGAAACGCTGTTTCGTGGTCGCGCCACTTGGCGAGCCAAGGTCTATGACATCACCGAAGGTGGCGATCCAATTAACCAGTCTGACTTTGTCGACTTCAAATTTCCCACCAATACCGAGCGAGCTAAAATCGACCAAAAAGAAGAGTCGTTCCGCGAAGAGTTCATCAAGAATCTAGGACGCGTGATCGCCCGCCGCTTCCATGTCTATGACAAGCTTGATGATATTGCCACCGATGTCCCGAGCTCGAACTAGCAGCGGTGCTTTGATTGACCGCGTGAGGCTATTGAAAAGTCCTCACGCCGCCAAAATTGCCGGCGGCGCCTGAAGTGGGAAGAGCCGGCGCTGTAAATGAGGGAATTCCTGTGCCGCCGATGGTCGGTGCGGAAGGGAAGCTGCTAGGCCCTGGCGTGTAATAGCTGACCGGCTGATAGTTCGCACTAACTGGCCCCACAGGAGCGGGCGCAGGTGGAAAGATAGGACGCCCACCGCCAAAAAGTCTTCCGACGACAGGGCGATTTTGGAGGAACGAGAGCACCGGCCTCGGTGCAGGCGGCTGATACGGCGGAATGATCGGCTGTGTTCCCGCACCATATTGAGAAGGCTGTTTCCAGGCCCAAGCGGATGCCGGCGCAGTTTGAATCGGAGCATAAAAGTTCCGCTGGACGATCGGTTCCTCGACATAGCGAGTCTCCGCAACATATTTCCAAACGGGGACATCCATCGGCACGACCTCTGTTCGAGGCGACCAAACGGTGTGCCCTGTTGGCTGGTAGGTAAGCCAGCGACCTTGTCCCGGCGACCAGACTGGCCGCAACTCTTGTGATGTGACCGGCGTCATGATCGTGCGAGTGACATTTTGCCGCTCCGTGACGAGCTTGGGCACGACTACCGTCACACTGCGTCGTAAAGCTGTGCTTTGTTTCGCCTTCACTTCCTCCGCCGAGAGACTGGCGACTTGCATCACCTTGCGGCCGGGATCGCGCACCGGCAAAGGCGCAGGTTCGGCTAGATCTGGTTCCTCGGACCTCGGCGCAGGACGCTGTGCGACTTTGAGCGATTCATCGGGCCGCGTTCGAGTTGGCGAGCTACTCGCTGCTGAACGCTTCTCGGGCGCAGGTCCGTCCTTTGGGGCAGGACGCTTCGAAGTCGACTGAGCGACGCCAGAAGAGGCTGTGAACAGTCCTCCCAGCGCCATCAGAAAGACACACCGCAAAATCGGATTCAACGCTAGCATTAGAGACGTCCCTCGCGAGTCGCGGCAGCGCCACGATTGGTGCGATTCCTTTCGCACGTTGGCGCGCAGCGCCCATGTATCGACTGGATGCGAGCTTTTCTGCAGAGAATGACGCTAGCGCATGAAAAAAGGTCGTGCGAAGCGAACTCCACACGACCTCTCTTTTTAAAAAAATCCTCCGGCCGATTGCAGCTGACTGGAGTCGCTGCGAGAAGAGCGGAACCTAGCGTGCTGCGCACAAGCCGTTTGGTGGTTCTAGCCCTCGCTGAAAAGATGGTCCCTCTGCCGGAATGCGAACCGGAGGAATTTTCTTCATTATAGCATTCGTACCAAGACCCGTCTTGGCAAGAACATTATTTCTGTTGAAACGAAATTCACTTGACGTTCGGGTGATGAACGTTTTTGTGCAGGGAAATGATCGGCAAGTTTGTGATTTGCCATTACTTCCTTCTGCGGAATCGACTGAAATGGGGCTCGCCAATGCGACCAACTTTGCCCCTCCTTTTCGGCGCCGTATGTGCATTAAACGGAACGAGAATTCTCGCACGTTTTTGCCAGCGAATTAAAGTCAGCGACGCATTCCGGCCAGGCATCGCCGGCGCGCGGAATGATGGGCGCCGACTTGCCATTTTGGGCAAGTTCCGCGAGGCCGCGACGGATGCGAAGCATGGGACCAGCATAGCGATGGGTAACCCGAATCAGATCACGCAACACGAGCGGAAGCGGCAACAGCGAAATGACGGCGGCGGGAATGATCAGGCTCAATGATTCCGAGAGGAGCGTCCAATTCGGAGCAGCGCCCCAAAGCAGTTTTGCAAGAACGATGGCAATCGAGTAAGCACCAAGCGCAGCGAACCAATAGATCGCAACGCGTTGCAGTAGTGTCCCCTGCAAATTAGCATCGACCAAGAACTGTGCGCGACGTGCTTTGAGGCTCTCTTCCATGATGGCCCTTTCGTCGGCTTTCCATTTGTAGCTATTTACCGTAAGGCAATCGTCTGGCGAAGCGGCTTTAGCACGGCATCAATCACATGCTCATCGAGCACCTTCCAGGCCTGCTCATGCAACTGGCCAATCACCTGCGGATAGGTTTCGCCCGGCTCCAGACTGCCATAGCGGCGGATCGTGAAATAAACGCTGAGCTGCTCTTCCGGGAACTCGCGTGTTTTAAGATGCACTGCAGTCGTGCGCGTTTCAAAATTAAGTCGGCACTGCGTCCGGCAATCGTCATCCAGCGCCAGCACAATCGCCGGCTCATGCGAAACGACATTGGCGCCGGGAACCTCAAGTAATCGTTCAAACCCCGGCATCACGCCGAGCGCATTGACTAACAGCTCGTTGTGATTGCCCTGATAATTGAAATCAAACCCATACATCAAGTTCAGCGATTCGCAGTCGAGCGTGCTGAGCGATAGGGCGTAAGGGACTTTATCGAGCACCGTTTGGTGCAGCTTCAGCGCGTCTTCCAATTGCGGTGGATTGATATAGCCCGAGCAAACGCGACGAGAATCGACGCTCATCCAGCGGTGGCTGCCCGCTTCTTTCTCTTCTTCGAGCACGAACTCGCCGCGCTCACGCTGATAGAAGTTGCGCATTTTGGGATAGTGACGCTGCACCGCTTCAAAGAAGTGAAGCAACGTTTCCCGATTCTGCGGCAGGTCCATCTCCGTGTTCAGGTGCAAGTTCAGATAAATGTCGTCGCAAATGGAATCCAAACGGGACATCGAGGCGATTCACTCCTGGGCGTCGGACATCGGTCTTCTGTCCAAACGCTGAAAAATGCGGTTTCTGGGGTGCGAGCCTGCCAATCCGGACTCTCGTCAATTTCGCGCACCAAACAAGAGATTATTGAACCGGCCGTTTCTCCAGGACGCCGTGGCGGATGCGACTTTTTGCCTAGAAATGAGTATTGAAATGGGTGGTGAGCTTTAGCGCGGTCGAAATCGCACGCCACTAGCCCACCTTCAAGTATAGGAACGAGCCGCTTTAAGTGTCAAAGGCCCAAATTTTGCCGTCAAACGGGGGTCGGTCACTTTACAGAGCTACTTCGCCACGCATCTGCTAGAATTCCGCCCCAACGGTCCCAGGCGATTCTGTTGGCGGCAGTCCGACGCAATTTTGATATTCGCCCCCCTATGAATGAGCAACCTTTCGAAAAGCCTCCCAAGTGGTGGGAGCCCAAGCTCACGCCCTGGTTCGTTCAGGTGACGAGCCCGATGCGCCGCCGCACCCTGCGCAAGTCGCAGCGGTTTGCCCACGTCGATTTCCAAGGCCTCGAACATCTGAAGAAAGTGATCGACGCCGGGCACGGCATTCTGATCACGCCGAATCACTCCTTTCACTACGACTCCTACTTCATGATCGAAGCGGGTGTACGAGTGAAGCGCCCGTTCCACTTCATGGCGGCCTGGCAAGTCTTCGCCATGAGCCGCTTTTGGGAAGTCATTTACCTCCAACGGCACGGATGCTTCAGCGTCGATCGCGAAGGCACCGATCTCAAAGCCTTTCGCCAAGCCCTCTCGATTCTCCAGGAAAGCCCGCACCCGCTCGTCGTCTTTCCAGAAGGCGATATCTATCACACCAACGACCACGTCACCCCCTTCCGCGACGGCGCAGGCGCAATGGTCGTCTCCGCCGCCCGCAAAGCAACTCGCCCCATTTCCGTCGTCCCTTGCGCCATCAAAGCCCTCTACGTCGAAGACCCCGTCCCGAAACTCGAAGAGGTAATGACAAAACTCGAAGAGCGCCTCCTCCTTCGACCACACAAAACCAAAAAACTACCCGACCGCCTCTATCGCTTCGCCGACGCCATCCTCTCCCTCCGCGAACTCGAATACGCCGGCGAAGCCCGCTCTGGCCCGATCCCCCAACGAGTCAAGCGACTCATCTCCGAAATGCTCGACCGCCAAGAGCAGCAATATTCTGTCAAAACGAAAACCGATTTCCCGCCAGAGCGAGTCAAAGAACTCCGCCGACGCCACATCGAGCGCATGACCTCCGAAACGCCCGCCCAAGCGGAAGAGCTCGACGCGATCAACCGCGCCATGGAAGAACTCTTCACCATCATGCAGCTCTTCAGCTACCCCGGTGACTACGTCGCTAAGCACCCCAGCGTCGAACGCGTCGCCGAAACACTCGATAAGCTCGAGGAAGATATTTTTAAGCTGGCCTACCCCACCAACCGCGGCGCCCGCCGCGCGATCATCCGCTTCGGCGAGCCGATTTCCGTCTCCACCGACAAAGCTCAACAGCCCTCCGCCGTCGAACTCACCAAACAAATGGAATCGCGAGTCCAAGGGCTCCTCGATCAAATCAACCAAGAGAATCCCACAAAGCTTCTCGTCTAAGAATCACCATCACAACCCGAAGCGTAAGCGAGGAATGCGGTCAATCCCCTTGCTTACGCATCAGTTGAGGATCGGTTTTGTTAGGCGATCCTATTCAACCGAAGGAACCGGCATGCTTGAATTGCGCGGCGTAACAAAGGTCTACAACGGCAAGACGATTTTGCACCCGATCGATATGGATATCCTCCCGGGCCAGACCGTCGTCTTGATCGGCCCCAGCGGCTGCGGCAAGTCAACGCTGCTGCGAATCGTCGCCGGCCTCGTCCAAGCCGATGGCGGAACCGTTCAGTTCGGCAAAGAGGTGATGACCGAGAAGAACAAAAACGTCCTTCGCCAGCGCCTTGGCTACGTCATCCAAGACGCCGGCCTCTTCCCTCATCTTTCCGCTCGCGAAAACGTCGGCATCGTCGCCAAGTTCCTCAAATGGCCCGCAAACAAAATCCGCGCCCGCGTCGATGAGCTCATTTCGCTTGCCCGCTTCCCCGCCGAAGCGATGGACCGCTTCCCCGCCCAACTCAGCGGCGGCCAACGCCAACGCCTCGGCATCATGCGGGCGCTCATGCTCGATCCGCCCCTCATCCTCATGGACGAACCTCTCGGCGCCCTCGACCCCATGGTCCGCTACGATCTCCAAGAAGATCTCAAAAGCATCTTCCAAACCCTCAAGAAGTCCGTCCTCCTCGTAACCCACGACATGGGCGAAGCCGGCTTCTTCGGCGACCAAGTGCTCTTACTCGGCGAAGGCCAAGTCGTCCAACGCGGACACCTAGACGACCTCATCCTCCGCCCCGCAACCGAATACGTCTCCAAATTCATTCGCGCCCAGCGCTTGCCGAGGGTTGCCTAATGACAATAGCAATTGCAACTCGCGCAATGATCTTTGGACTCGCCATTGCTATCTTAATTGCAGGCGATGCGCTAGCCCAATCGGCCAAAGAGTTTGTCCGCATCGGTTCCAAGTCCTTCACCGAGTCCGTCATCCTCGGCGAAATCGGCGCACTCGCCATCAAGGAAGCCGGCTTCGAAACCGAGCACCGCAAAGAACTAGGCGGCACCAACATCCTCTTTCAAGCCCTCCGCGCCGGCGGCATCGACGCCTACCCCGAATACACCGGCACCATCTCCGAAGTGATCTTAGAATCACAAACACTAGCCGATGAAGAGCTAATGCGAACCAAACTCGCCGAACTCGGCGTTCGTATGGGCCGCCCCCTCGGCTTCAACAATACCTACGCCATCGGCATGCAAAAAGCCCGCGCGGAGGCCCTCGGCCTCAAACGCGTCAGCGAGTTACAAGGTCACCCCAAGCTGCGCGTCGGCTTCAGCGATGAATTCATGGCCCGCGACGATGGGTGGCCCGGCATGCAACGCGCCTACGAATTGCCCTATCGCGCCCGCGGCATGGACCACGCCATCGCCTACAAGGGAGTCGCCTCGCGCAGCGTCGACCTGACCGACGTCTACACCACCGATGCCGAAATCGCCTTTTACAACCTCGTTGTGCTCGAAGACGATAAAAAATACTTCCCCGACTACTACGCGGTCTGGCTCTATCGCGACGACTTAGAAAAGCGCGCCCCCGAAGCCGCCGCCGCCCTCATCGCGCTCGAAGGCCAAATCGATACGCCCACGATGATCGCCATGAATAAAGGCTCCAAAGTCGAACAAAAAACCGATCACAATCTCGCCGCAACATTTCTCAACGAGAAGATGAACAAAAAAATCCCACTCGAGCCCGATGGCTTCTGGGACCGTTTTCAGCGCCGCGCCATCGAACTTTTCCACCGCACCATCGAGCATCTCACGCTCGTCTTCATCTCCCTCTCCGCCGCCGTACTTTTTGCGACACCGCTCGGCGTCCTCGCCTACCGCTGGAAAAGTTTCGGCCACTATATCCTCAGCGCCATCGGCGTCCTGCAAACGATTCCCTCGATGGCCCTCCTCGTCGCCCTCGTGCCGATTCTCAACCTCGGCGCCGCGCCCGCGATCGTGGCCCTCTTCATCTACAGCCTCCTCCCGATCGTCCGCAATACGCACGCCGGCCTCACCGGCATCTCCGCCGCCCATCGTGAAACCGCCGAAGTCCTCGGCCTCTCTCAAAGTGCCCGCCTCTGGATGATCGAACTTCCGCTCGCTTCCCCCTCCATCTTCTCCGGCATCAAAACCGCCGCAGTAATCAACGTCGGCACCGCCACCATCGGCGCCCTAGTAGGCGCAGGCGGCTACGGCCAACCGATCCTAACCGGCATCCGCCTAATGGACTGGGGCCTAATCCTCCTAGGCGCCATCCCCGCCGGCCTAATGGCAATCGGCGTCCAATCACTCTTCTCCCTAATCGAACGCTTCGTAGTCCCCAAAGGCCTCCGAATCGCTTAAAAAAGTATTCTCTTCTCTCTCTGTATTCTCTTCTCTCTCTGTATTCCTCTGCGTGACTCTGCGATCTCTGCGGTCCAACCTCCCCCCGCTTAGTGCCCTTAGTGCCTTCGTGGTGAAAGAATGAATAAAACAAAAATCCGAGTCCTAACCGTAGGCGGCACAATAGACAAAGTCTATTTCGACGACCTCAGCAATTACGACGTCGGCGAACCCCAAGTCCAAGCCGTCTTCCAAGAGGCCAACGTCGCCTTCGAATTCGTCATCGAATCGCTGCTAAAAAAAGACAGCCTCAAGATGACCGACGAAGACCGCGCCCTAGTCCGCCAACATGTCCTCGATGCCCCCGAACAACTCATCCTCATCACGCACGGCACCGACACCATGACCCAAACCGCCGCCGCCCTAGGTGATATTGGCCAAGGTGACGTCGGCCAAAAGACCGTAGTCATGACCGGCTCCATGCTCCCCGCCCGCTTCCGAGCCAGCGACGCCCCCTTCAACCTAGGCTGCGCGATCGGCGCCCTGCAATCCAAACCCCCCGGCGTCTACATCGCCATGAACGGCCGCGTCTTCGCAGCAAGCGAAGTGAAAAAAAACCGCGACAAAGGTGTCTTCGAAGAGATCACCAAATCCTAACCCAGGTCGATCGCAACAAAACCGGTTAGCCGCGACGCAACGCGGAGCGCGAATGTGGCTAACCTCTAAATAGATGCCTAATTTTTCACTACCGTCGCCGTATCATCTGGCTCTGTTTTGGAAACCAACGCCCCTCAGGCGCATCCATGTCGACCACCACCAGCACGTTGCTCCAGCCCGAGACCACCCGCGCCTCCGCCCTCCTCTCAACAGGCCGCGCGCTGGTATTCCTCCTCGCCCTCAACGCGATTCCTCTTTTGTTACTGCCAGTTTTCATTGGGGTCTCCTTCTTTAGCGCTCATCTCTTGGACCGTGTCCACTTGGTCGTGATAGCGCTCGCCGCAACGATCCAGGCCCAACTCTTCCTGCTCGCATTCTGGATGGCCTTTGGCGCCTGGCCTCAACATTGGCGAAGCCTCTCGATCTTTGCAATCACAATTGCCAGCGGTCTCTATTTCGGTGTTACCAATGCCGCGGTCTCAATCATCTCCATTCCGCAGGCCAGAGAACGCGATTCCTTGATAATGATGTTTGTTTTCGTCGTATTATCGCCGATCATCGCGAGTGGCCTCCTTTGGATGCTCAACGCGATTTTCCTCATCCCCGCCTGGTGCTGCGGATACGAAATCAACCTCCGCTCCGATGCACCACGGACTCAGCATCCCAAAAGAACCTTCTCCATACCGCAGCTCATCGTTTGGACAGCCCAAGTCGCCTTACCGCTCGGCTCGCTCAACATTTTCATCACCTTCACCGGAGATCGAGCCTTCGCATTAAGAATGATCTACCCATTCCTGGTAGTGCTCATCAGCGGCACACCACTGGCCATCGTCCTGCTCAAGCGCAAGCTTTCACCCACCCTGGTCGCAATGGCCACAATCTGGTGCCTATTCCTCGCCGCCGCCATCGGAACCCAACCCCCAAGCCAGAGCTACACAGCCCTTTGGCCAACAGTCGTCATCTACGCCCTCACAATTGCAGCCAACATCCTCGCCCTCCGCCAACTCAATTTCTGCTGGCAACCAAGAGCTGCGTAAATGAACCAACCGAGCTGGCTAGCGGTTAACGGGGTAGCACCGGTTGGCGTACTCGCCTACCGGTGCGGCGCAGCCGCAAGAAGCATTTTCAAAAGCGTCACTAAATCGAGAGACGTCGGGTGCGCCGGGGGAAAGCGTGTGGCTGTGTTTTGAAAACAAGCGGCAAAAGAATCTCGCTTTCAAGACACGTTTTCCCCGCTTGTTTTCATAACACGGCTCTTTCGAGAATGCTCTCATAAAGAACCAGGTTGGTGTACTCGCCTACCGGTGCGGGCGCAGCCGCAAGAAGCACCTTGTTACGTCCTGACGATCGCAGACAACCTCATCGCTCACCGCCAACTCAATTTCTGTTGGCAGCCGAGAGCGGCCTAAGTAAATCGAACGACTCGCAACCGGCAACGATCCAGATACAGGTGCTACTGCTGGCTTGTCCAGCAGTGCGAAGCACAATTTGAGCCAGCGACCCAAGAAGTCGCCGCAGAACGACTATTGAGTTTTCTTAGGCAAGTCGCATCGAACATTTGCGAGGATCAAATACTGCGGGGAGCGTCGCACAAGCCCCCGCCATCATCGCTAGCACGAGTCCCTGACATTTCGATATTGCAGTTTGAAGACAGCTAAGAGACGATAGCAACGCTATTGAGCCAAAAATGCTGACATCAGAAGCAAGGGAATGCGCGGATGATCTTCTTTCCAAAATTGGCATCGGTATTCCTGGTTACCATTTGCTTGACATATTGCGTTGGGGCAACGGACCGTTACTTCGACGACGTTATTGCAACCTCGCCATCTGGACGCTTTAGAGTCGAAGCCAAATCACCAGACAACGATCGGAAACTGTCCCCGGAACCGTTTCAAGGTTCGTTCGTATACTCCTGCAAGGACAGGAAGTCGGGTGCGTTGCTTTGGGGGCGAAAGCAGCCCATGGGCAAACCGCAACGGCTATCTGCGGATTCGAAAGAGACGCTAACCTTTCCAAAGGAAGGGCAACCAATCCAAATCTTCGTTTCAGACAGTGGCTGGACTGTTATTCGAACCGTTTGGGATGAACTCATCGTCATTGACATTGCTGGGCGACAACGCGGGATAATCGAGATCGTCAAAGCCGGGTTTACAAATGATGACAGAGCCAAGTACATCCAGGATACGACCGCAGGCTCTTTTTGGTCGAGCTACTCGCTATGGTATTTCAGGGCCACTCACAAGTTTAATTTGCCCAGGAATTTTAGCAGTTCCAGTGGCTTCGAGGCGAAATCACGAAGGGCGGAAAGATACTCGGTAATACCTGCTCGTCGCATGAGAGTCAGTGCGACGTTGCGTATCGCCGCCAGATTTTGCGGGCAGTGCTTGATCTTCGCCCGACAATCGTCTTCGCCGAAGGTCACGTCCCGAACCCAGTGGAGCTTGTTTTCGATGCCCCAATGGTTGCGATTG
>JBKJSI010000738.1:0-2722 GCA_046595915.1 Pirellulaceae bacterium | reverse complement strand
GGAGTCCACCCGTGATGAGCTTGCGCCCCTCGCTCGCCCACCTCGCCGCTCTTTGCTTCCTCGCTGCAACTCCGTTCGCCGCAAACGCCGGCGATTGGCTCAATTGGCGTGGCCCCGAATACAGCGGAGTCTCACGCGAGAAAAATCTCCCCGAGAAGTGGACCAAAGAAGGCGAAAACCTCCTCTGGCGAAACGAAGAACTCGCCACCCGCTCCTCGCCCGTCGTGATGAATGGCAAGGTCTACGTAGTCTGCCGCGCCTTCCCCGAGACGACCAAAGAAGGCGAAAAAGTCGTCTGCGCCGATCTCGAAACTGGCAAGATCATTTGGGAAAGCATCCACAACGTCTTTCTCTCCGATGCCCCAGCAGAACGCGTCGGCTGGTCGAGCGTCGCCTGCGACCCCAAGTCTGGCTACGTCTATCTCCTCGGTGTTGGCAGCCACTTTCAGTGCCTCGATGGCGCCACCGGCAAAGTCGTCTGGGAACACTCCATGAGTGAAGAGTATGGAATGCTCTCCACCTACGGCGGGCGCACCAACTTCCCGATGGTCTTCGAAGACCTCGTCATCATCAGCGGCGTCATGACCGGCTGGGGCGACTACGCCGTTCCCGCCCACCGCTTCATCGCCTTCGACAAACGAAACGGCGCCGCCGTTTGGGTCACCAGCACCCGCCTCCGCCCCGAAGACACCACCTATAGCACACCCGTCTTCACGGTCATTGATGCCCAAGCCACGATGGTAGTCGGCGCTGGCGATGGCTCCGTCTACGGCATTCAACCCCGCACCGGCAAACCAATCTGGATCTACGACGCCTCCACCCGCGGCCTCAACACAACGCCACTCGTAGTCGGCAAAACCGTTTTCGGAAGTCACGCCGAACGCAACGCATCTGATACCAACATTCTCGGCGCACTCTTCGCATTCAACGTCACCGGCGAACCTAAAATCGCCGAACAAAAACTCCTCTGGAAACGCCCCGAAGTCGCAGTCGGTCGCAGTTCCCCCGTCCTCGCCAGAGACCGCCTCTATTACATCGAAGATGGCGGTACAATGATCGTCGTCGATGCCAAGACCGGTGAAGATGTCGCCACCAAAAAGGTCGGCCGAATCATGTTCGGCAGTCCCATCTACGCAGACGACAAAATCTTCGTCGCCGAAAACACGGGCCGAATCTATACATTTCAGCCAACCCCCGAAGGCGTCAAACAACTCAATCTGACCAACGTTGGCGAAGAGATCTTCGGCTCGCCCGCAGTCTCGAATGGTCGCATTCTCTTCCCAACGACAACCGCCCTCTACTGTGTCGGCAACAAAGCGGGCAAATTCGAATCCGATCCAATCCCGCCCGTTCCGAGCGAAAAACCAATCGCCCAAGATCAAACCGTCACTCAGCTTCAACTTGTCCCCGTCGAAATGCTCCTCGCCCCCGGCCAACAAACGAAATTGCAAGTCCGCGGTTACAACAAGCTCGGCCAATTTGTCAAAACAGTCGACGCCCAATTCAACGTCCAAGGCGCCGGCGAAGTGAAAGATGGCGTCTACACCGCCAAGGGCGACGGCCCCAGCCAAATCGCCATGATCACCGCCAAAGTCGGCGAGCTAACCGCAGTCGCCCGCGCCCGAGTCGAGCCAACGCTCCCCTGGTCCTTCGACTTCAACGACAAAAAAGTCCCACCCACTTGGATTGGCGCCTCCTATCGCCATCAGCCCAAGGAATTCAGCGGCGAATCAGTGCTCGTAAAAGTCACCACCATTCCCAAAGGCACTCGCAGCCAATCTTGGATGGGCTGGACGAGCCTTCACGACTACACCGTTCAGTCCGACTTCTACGCCACCGAAGCCAATGGCAAGATCCCCAGTATGGGGGTCATCGCTCAGCGTTATACGCTCGACATGACCAACAAACATGAATTGCAAATCCGCTCTTGGACTTCTCGCGTCGATCTCCGCTTTGCCAAAACAATCCCCTTCGATTGGTCACCCAACGAATGGTACACCATGAAGTTCCAAGCTTCGAACGAAAATGGCGCCGCCGTCCTTCGCGGCAAAGTCTGGAAACGGGCAGACAAAGAGCCCGAAGCCTGGACCATCGAAGCCACCGACGCCACTCCCAACACCACCGGCAGCCCCGGCCTCTTCGGCAACGCCACCGACGCCGAGTTCTACATCGACAACGTCAAAGTCTACGCCAACAAGTAAGTACCTTGTCACAACCCGAAGCGTAAGCGAGGAGTCGCACCCTCCCTTCACAACCCGAAGCGTAAGCGAGGAATTCGATGGCGTGGCAGTGTTACGAAATGGTGTGGCTGTGTTATGAAAACAAAGCGGCACGAAAGCCTCGATCTCACTGACAAATCATGGCCGCTTTGTTTTCTTAACACGGCGCCAACCGCAAAAAACCCAATCGATACAAGATAAGGATAAATCGAATGCCCCGATATCAATGGACTGGCCTCGCCCTGTGCCTCGTATTCATCGCAACCAGCCAACCCGTCTGGTCGCAAACCTTTGATCCTGTCGCCGAAAACGCTAAGTTCATCCATCAGCTCAAGGTGGGCAAAAAAGACTGGCCTCAGTGGGCCGGTTCCCCCTACCGGAACAATGTCGTCGATGCCAAAACGATTCCAACCGAATGGAACGTAAAGACCGGCGAGAACATTCGCTGGTCGATGCCCCTCGGCTCCGAAACCTATGGCAATCCGGTGGTCGCCAATGGCAAG
>JBKJSI010000438.1:0-3938 GCA_046595915.1 Pirellulaceae bacterium | reverse complement strand
GGCTTGGTCTTACTCATGCGGTGCTTAGTTTTTCGTCAGCGCAGGCGCGCATTTCAACTTGGTGAAGCGGGGAACGCGAGCTAGTCAGACTACTCTGGGCGATTCACGGGAACAAGCCGATTGGCGTCGAAGTTGACGATTTGCCGTTGCTGCAAGCCGTTTCAGGGTAGGAATTTACGGCGAATTCGCTTTTGACTAGCCCCAAAATGCCCACCTGGTCTATGCTTCAGAGTGGAAGGCGGATGCACAAGGAGAACTGAGCGACGCAATGGAAGGCCACAAAGACGAAGCCAAAGAACGGTACGAACGCGAAATTCGCATCGGCATGCTGCTGCTGGGCGTGTTGGCGTTTGCATTTGTTGGCGTTCTCGCACGTCGCATTTGGGTTGAGAATGGCAATGCCTCTGCCGTCATCAAAAAGCCAGTTTATCTCAGCAAAGCCGAGCGAGACGCAATTCGCGGCCGAGTTAAGCCATTGCCAATCAGTTCGATTTACGCCAGTGCGGAGTCGAAAAATCATGAGCCGAATAAACTTCGCACCCATCAGCGCCATGAATCGATCGCCAATGCGAATGCGGAACCGGTTCCTGAATTAGAAATCACCGAAACCGAATCGAACGGCGGCGAGTCACGCCCTGCGAATTTTGAGGATCAAGAAAAGCCCACACCGGTGATCAAGTCGCCGACTAGCTTGCCAAATGGTGCGAAGAAGTCGCCGATCGATTCGAAAAAAACCGAAAGTGAATCTGACGAAGAAGAAGTGGAACCAGCAATCGAAACCGAACCAGAACCAGAAATCGAGAGGCCTTCGAAGGCGAATCGGTTTAGCGAAGAACCCAAGGTGGAGCCAAAGCAGGAGCAAAAAGCGGACTCCGTCTCGCCAGCGACCAATCCACTTGAATCGACTAGGCCCGCAGAGCAAACAACAGAGCCACCGAAGTCCGAAACAGCTCCGGAATCCGCCACGACGACTAGGGTGCGCAAGAAGGTCGATAAAAACCCTTGGAAACCATCCGCCGCCGCACCGCCAAAATTACTTACGCGACGTTACACCGTAGAGCGAGGAGATACACTGAAGTCGATCGCCAAGGATCTTTTGAGCGACGAAACTCGCTGGCGCGAAATTTACGATCTCAATCGCTCCGAAATCGGCGATGACTTCGAATATTTGCCGGAAGGCCTCCGGCTCAAATTGCCGGCATACAGCGATGAGCCGCCGCATGATGCAGATTTCAGATCCAAAGATTCTCAAGTCCCTATGCCCAACTAGCGTGTAGCGTGCCTGCCTGAGCGATAAACTCAAGGGCGCTTTAGCTCAAACAAATCAGAAGTGTGGCACCAGTAGTCCCCGCCAAGCCGTGCGACCGTTTTGAGTTTTCGCGGATCGACTTTTTCTTGTGAATCAAGGATCGCGTCATCGATATGCATCCGCACGATTTGGCCGATGACCAAATTCGCGGCAATCGGGCCAGTGCCAATCGGCAAGATTTGAATCACTTTGCATTCGAGGGCAAAGGGCGATTCAGCGACTCGCGGCGTTGCCACGGCGATCGAGGGCGCCGTGTGCAATTCGGCTAGTGCGATTTCACTTTCTTCGCTGGCAATTTCTTTCGAAGTCAGATTCACTTTTTCGGCTAGCGATGCCACTGCCGCGTTGATGACGAATTCGCCGTTCGCTTCGATGTTGCGAAGCGTATCTTTCTTGGTCCCATCGCGGCGAAGCGTCGGCGAAAAGACGACAACCGGCGGATTAGCGCCGAACGCATTAAAAAAGCTAAATGGCGCGAGGTTGATAACACCGTTCGCCGAGCGCGTCGTCACCCAAGCAATCGGCCGCGGCGTAACCAAGCCCACGAGCAAGTGATAGACATCGACCACATTGGCGGACGGGACATCAATCTCCACACATTACTCCATCCAGGAATAGGGATAATTCGGATCGTTAAACGCGAGCCCCTCGCGAGCAACATGTAGCGGCCGAAACGTGTCAACCATCACGGCCAGTTCGTCAGTTCTCGTCACCGCACGGCTCGCCACAATGGTGCCGGGATGGGGCCCATGCACAATGCCATGCGGGTGCAATGTAAATGACCCCGATTCCACGCCGCGTCGGCTGCCGAATTGGCCGCGAACATAATAGAGCACTTCATCCGATTCCACATTGCTATGAGCGTACGGAACTTTGACCGCCTGTGGGTGCGTGTCGAGCATCCGCGGGGCGAAGGTGCAGATCACAAAACCATCGGTTTCAAACGTTTGATGAATCGGCGGCGGCTGGTGGATCGCTCCCGTGATCGGTTCGAAATCGTCCGCGTTAAAAGTGAAGGGATAGACCATGCCATCCCAGCCCACGACATCGAACGGGTGATTGCCCATGATATAGCGAGTGAATCGCGAGCCATCTTTGATCAAGACGGGCACATCGCGTTCGTCATCAATCACCTCGATTTCTGTCGGGCCATGCAGATCTCGTTCGCAATAGGGCGCCCCAAGGCGAAATTGGCCATCAGGATTGAGATAACGTGGCGGAAATCCAACCGCCGAAGGTGATTCGACGATCAGTAGATCAGGCTGGCCCGCACTCGCATCGAATTCCAAGCGATAGGTCGTCGTCTTCGGGATTACGACATAGTCGAACGGCTTTATCGGCAGCGGCCCAAACTGCGAATAGAGCGTTCCGGCGCCGTTGTGTAGAAAGATCACTTCATCGGCGGCTGCGTTGCGGTAAAGTTCCGATTGCGGCTGTGTGGGGCGGCAACGCCACATCGTGACATCGGCATTCGCGAACATCGCCACGCGGCCATGAATCGGGTCGCCCTGCGCCGGCAATGCCTTGGTCTTGAGATGCACATGTCGCAGCGGAAGTTCGCTGGCGAGTTCCACCCGCCGTTCGCCTGCGAGTTCGATCTTGCGGACCCGCGTCGGCGGTCGCAGATGATAGACAATGCTATACGCACGACTAAATCCGCGAGTCGTAATCACTTCCTCATAGTACATCCCCTCGCCACGGTATCCGGGCTCGACGGGATGATGCGTGTGCCGCTTCTTGGGCACAGAACCAACGGTTTTGTATTGCGGCATAGTGATGCCCTCTTAATTTTCTTACTGTGCGATTTTTACGGGACGCTCGATAACCAGATTTCGAAGCGCACCGATCCGTTCGATCGCGAGTTCAACAACATCCCCCGGCTTGAGCCAGCCACCGACGGCCTGCGGCGTCAGTTCAAGAATACACCCCGTGCCCACGGTTCCGGAACCGAGGACGTCTCCTGGGCCGAGCCTCGTATCGAGACTGGCATGAGCTAAGATCTGCGGCCAAGTCCAAAACATCGCGCCTGCGTTGCCGCGCGAATAGACTTTTCCATTCACGCTCGCTGTCATTTCTAAGTTCAGTCGCCCGTCACGATAGCAGTCGCGCAGTTCCGAGAATGGCACGATCCTTGGCCCCAAACTCGTGGCAAAGTCTTTTCCTTTCGCTGGCCCCAAGCCGATGGTCATCTCCGCCCTCTGCAAATCACGGGCGCTCCAATCATTCATGATCGTAAACCCAGCCAAATAGTCGAGCGCCGAGTCATCTGGCAACAGATCGCTCGCCTCACGATCAATCACGCAAGCGATCTCGAGCTCAAAATCAAGCTCACTCGAGCCAGTGGGCGCCCAAACTTCGTCGCCGTCGCCCAAAATCGCGAGCGGATTAGAAAAATAGAAGGCGGGAATTTCATACCACGCAGGCGGCATCGCCAGGCCGCGTTGCGCCCGGCATGTTTTGACATGCTGCTCAAACGCATAGAAATCGCGAATCGACCCAAGCGGTCGACCCAGTGGTTGCTCTGTTACCAGCCTATTCATAGACCTTGCTCCTTAACGCGGCGAAGCCGCAGCGGTTTTTGGTGAAAGGATGGCATTCGTCCGTCAGAATGGTTGGTGCTTACAAACAA
>JBKJSI010000373.1:0-14169 GCA_046595915.1 Pirellulaceae bacterium | reverse complement strand
CGATTGGCTGTCACGGCTTCTACCAAGGCGGCCTACTTTTTGAGGGAGGCAAGGAAGAGAGTGAGCCGCTATCGGAACTTCAATGCCGCATCGACGTGCCAGGTGATTGGCGATTTGTCTTAATTCGTCCGATGAACTTTGTGGGGATCGCTGGCGCAAGCGAAGTAAGGTACTTTGAGGAGGCTCCAAACGATTCAGAAGATCACGCGCAGGAGATGACTCGCCTCGCGCGAGAAGAACTGATTCCCGCTGTTTTCGAGGCTAGATTTGACGACTTTTCGGAAGCCCTCTTTCGATATGGCTGGCTGGCGGGCGAGTCGTTTGCGTTTGCCCAGGGAGGTGTGTTTTCACATCCGGAAACACTGGGACGTGTAAAAGACTTGCGGCGTCGTGGAATAATGGGAGTGGGACAAAGCTCCTGGGGCCCAACAGTGTTTGCGCTTGTTCCTAATCCGGAGGAGGCAGCAACCTTGGTGGACGAAATCAAGATTGCGCCGCTCTATCAAGATTGCGTGATTTGGATCTCAGCGGCGCGAAATCGCGGAGCAGAGATTCAGACATTTTCTTGAGGGGTGGCGAGCCACTTCCTAAAAAGCGAAGTTTAGAGGAATGCGATGTCGGAAACCGAAGAACCCACGACACCGCGCCCTGCGAGTTCCGAGGATATTCCTAGGGCAGTCGAATTCCTGATCAATACCGCACTACGTTGGTTTTTCTATTTCGTCGGAGCAATGTTTGGCCTGTTGGCATTGGCTAGCTGGCTAAAAGGTTGGCCCTGGTGGGTGCTCACCGCCGCCCTCGTTCTCTCGTTGGCGGCAATTCTACTCGCGCGAACTTTTCGGCCGCGAGGAAAATTCATCTTCGATTCCCATGGCCCGATGGTGATGGTTCCTCGGCCAAAATCCACTCCGCCCAACTCACTGCAAGAGCCACGTTCATAAACAGAGCAAAGCCGCCGAGAATTGCTTTGCTTCTAGGCCTCGCCTCCCCGATCGACATTTGCCGAATCGATCAAAATCGCCCGTTCGTGATGCTCATGCAGCAGGATGCTGGCAATCAACTTGCGCAACTCCTTCATCAGCACATGCAGCGATTCATCGGTGGGCGAGTGGGGATTTTCGAGCGCGAGCGCGAGTCGATGCGCTTCCGCGCGAATGGCGTCGCGCTCTGACTGAATCCGATGGGCCTCGTGGGAAAATTCAGGATGAACCTCCACAATGATCTCGAGCAGGCCGCTGCACTCGTCGATGCCATACAGCCTTCGAAGATGGGTTTCGAGATACTCCACCCCATGGACCACGCGGGGTATGCGTGGCCGGCTCCAGCTGGCCATGAATAGTGCAATTTAACTCATGCACAATTCCATCAACCGCATTCGTCTCCACAATTGCATTTTGAGTGGTATTCATCACTCGGCTCCTTTACCGGCTCGCCGCTTCCTCAAACGGTCGCACATCGCTGGGAAGGAACTGAACCTATGTACCATTGTTTGATGACGGCTCGAATGGTCAACATTACTTTGTTGTGGGCGAGCCCGTGACGTTTATGCATTGCCACCCATCCATTGAGAGCATCCGAAAGTCTTCAAGGACGCTAATTGCACCCATCAACAGCGATTGATACGATCAGTGGTGTAACTGGCGGCCCTTAATGCAGAGTTCTCTCATGTTGACCCGCTTCGATTCCAACCGGCGATACCCTCGCCGTGAAATGCTGCGAATTGGGGGCGAGCTATTTGGCGCAGGCGCATTCGGCGTTGTGAATGGCTTTGCGAGTAAGGCACTCGCAGCGGAGCGAGGGCTTCCTATCACCGACAAGTCGGTGATTTTGCTCTTCCTGCATGGCGGACCGAGTCAGATTGAGACGTTTGATCCCAAGATGAGTGCGCCGGTCGGTATTCAATCGATCACCGGAGAAATTCGCACCGCGATCCCCGGCGTGACCATTGGTTCTTCCTTTCCCCAACTCGCGCGGCGGGCGAATCAATTCAGCATCGTCCGGTCGTACGTTCCCGGAAATGGTAATCACGATATCAAGCCAGTCGTTTGCAAAGAGACAGGCGGCGCGAATGTGGGGTCGATCTACGCTCGTGTAGCGGGTGGAAATCGGCCCGGTTCGGGAATGCCGACGAATGCGATGCTCTTCCCGCAGTCGGTCGATGCGACGACGGGGCCCGCAATTAACTCCTTTGGAAGCTTCGAATCGACCGGTTCGCTGGGCAGCGGCACGGCGCCCTTCATTCCGGGAGCGGGCGGCGATTTACAAAAGAACCTCGAGCTGCGGATTGGCATCGATCACCTCGGCGATCGTAGGGCGCTCCTATCGCAGCTCGATCGCCAGCGGTTTGCACTCGATGAAATGAGTCGCGTCAAAGCGATCGACCCTCTGCGCGAGCAAGCCTATAGCACGCTGCTCGGCGGCGTCGCAGGCGCATTCGACCTGTCCAAAGAAACTACGGCGACCATTCAGCGATATGACACCGCCCCGCTGGTTCGCCCCGACCAAATCAGCAAGAAGTGGAATAACTACAACCACTATGTCGACAACGCGAAGGCGCTCGGCAAACTTCTACTGCTCGCGCGGCGACTCTGTGAAGCGGGTTGCGGTTTTGTGACCGTGACGACCAGTTTCGTATGGGACATGCATGCCGACATCAACAACGCGACGGTCGAGGAAGGCATGAGCTACATGGGCCCGCCACTCGATCACGCGCTCTCGGCGTTCTTAGATGACGTCGCCGCGCGCGGCCTCAGCGAAAAGATTTTGCTCGTGGCAACGGGAGAGATGGGCCGCAGTCCGCGCGTCAATCAACAAGGGGGCCGCGATCATTGGGGCAATCTGGGGCCATTGCTACTGGCGGGAGGCGGCTTGAAGATGGGCCAGGTGATCGGCAACTCAACGCGCGATGCAGCGGAGCCGGCATCCGATCCGGTTCGGATTTCAAATCTGGTCGCCACAATGCTCCAGCGTCTGATTGATCCGACGGAGCTGCGACTGAATACGAGCATTCCGAAAGAAGTTCTCGCGGCCGCTTCGGCTGAGCCCATTGCGAGACTCTGATGTTAGCGAAAGAGGATGTGAGCGAAAAAGCTCGCGCTCTGGGGGGCATCGTGGCTAACCACTCACTGCGTGGGCAAATCGCATTTCTACAAGGCAGTGGGGGCCTAATTAAGTACCGATTGAAGGAATGCGGCGGCGTGAAACGCAATCGCGGTCGCCGGAATCGCTACTGTGGCTCTTTGGCCCCAGCTTCCCATCGCCAAAATATAGAGTGAAGTTGCGCTGCCAAGAATCGTCCACAAATAGAAAAGCACGGAAAGAGTTGCGATGTAGGTCGTCTTAAGACTGTTATCGAAACCCAAACTGTCATCCATTTGAATTCGAAAAATGGAATAGATGGTTCCTATCAGCAGAAGAGCGATGATCCACGTCGCAGCCACGAGAATTTGATTGAGAATTCGAATTCGGGCGACTCGATCGTGGCTGTTGATTGTCGACGACATGCTCACTTTACTCCTTCGGTAGATCCCCTGGCGGCGTTTTCTCGCCTTCCTCGCGAGTCATGATTTCACGCAGCTTGGTCGTTTTGTTTTCGATTTCGCCGCCCGTAGCAAGGAAGAATTTGGCGCCGAGTGCGCCGGCATCGATGTTGAGAACGGGGTTGGCGTCCGCGGTGAAGCGGGCTTTGGTGAGGGGCTTCCAGTCGCCGGTTGTCGACTTGGTCCAGCCATTGCTGAACTCGGCGCGGCGGGGTTTGGTCGTGCTGATTTTGTTGCGGCGGAAGTCTTCGATGAAGGAGTAATAGCCTCGCAGCTGTTCTTCTTTTTCGGTGAGCGTCGAAAAGGTGACGAGGTGTTTCCAGGCTTTCGTCTCCGGCACATAGAAGTAGCCGCTGTAGGCGGTGCGGGTGTCGCCGTCGGGTTTGGCGGTGACGAGGAAGCGGTAAGTCTCGCCGACCTTCCAGTCATAGTCGAAGAAAGACTGGCCGCCGGTGCCTTCGTTGCCGAAACGTTTGACTCGCACGGCTTCATCCTTGTGAAGCATTTTGACTCGTTTGTCATCGGGGACGGTGGTCGGGTCGTCGCTTGCGGATGGATCCCAGACGGAGAAGATCACGAGCTTCTTGCCGTTGGCCAATTCTTGAATACCGAAGTACCCCTTGCTCCAGCCACAGGCCATGAAGTAGGTGCCGTCGGCGGAGCTTTCGACATTGACTTCGTTGTAGAAGGCGGCGCCTTTTTCGGCTTGATAGCCGAGATGAACGGAGCGGCAGGCGATGCCTTTGAGTTTTTCGTCGGCGATTGTGGTGGGGAGAGAAATGGACAGGAGGGCTAAGAATACAGTGTGGGGCAGGATGCGTGACATGGTGAGTCCGTTTTAGACAGGTTGAACAAGATTAACAGGATGGGGGACTAGCGATTCGTGCGAGCTTGGTTGTGCCAACTACTTGCGACAGTAGGTCAAGCCTTTCATCAGCACTTTCCAGATCGCTTCGAACTGTTCTTCGGTGGAGACGGCTTTGCCTACGAAGTAGTTGGTGAAGATCGTTCCATAGAGAATGTTGCCGACGACGTCGAGGATACGTTCGACGGGGAGGTCGTTGCGGAAGCGTTTGGCTTTGATGAGTTCTTCGTAGACGGCGCGCCAGCGGTTGCGGTTGACGTCGCGGTTCTTGAAATAGCTGGGAGGACGGCGGCTGCGGAAGATGGCGCGTTCTTGTAGCAAGAGCTCAATGTAGTGCGGGTGGCGATCAAAGAAAGCGAGGTAACCACGGATGGCGAGCGCAATACACTGGAGTGGGTCCGTTTCTCCGTCGACGGCTTTCTTGATGGCCTCTTGCGAGCGGGCCATGCCGTCATCAACGCAAGCGCAAAAGAGCGATTCCTTGCTTACGAAATGTAGATAAAGAGTGCCCTTCGCCACGGACAATTTGGCGGCGATCGTGTCCATTTCGCACTTGGAGTACCCTATTTTCGCAAAGAGTTTGGCGGCGGCGGAAATGATTGCTGCGCGGCTGGTCGCTCGATGCCGAGGGGCGACGATTTTCGTCGATTTTGAAGTCGCGGATTTGACCGACATGGGATCACGGGGAAAGATTGTCGCCACGCGATGCAAGCGAATAGTGGCTTACCGCTGGACTACTATCTATAATAGCCTACGGCCATAATGACTGACTAGTCAGTCATCGCATCAATCCCGCCTCCATCCTCGCCCGCCATCCTATGCAACCTCCCTCTTTTCAACCATTCGCTTTCAGGTGCGCGCGGCGCGTAAGCCTCCTAGCGATTCCACTACTTTTCGGAGCTACGGGATGCAAGCCGCAGGTTGCTAAAGCGCCCGAGAAAAAGCCGGCGGAAGTTTTTGTGTCGCTGCCGGTGAGCGAACAGGTAACGGAGTATGAGGAGTTCACTGGTTATCTGGCGGCAGAGCGGATGATTGAGATTCGTGCCAGGGTGAGTGGGTATCTTCTTGAGCCAGAAAAAGTTGTTGATGGTGTTGTCGCCAAGCCAAACAAAGATCGTGCGGCTTTTGTAGAAGGCGCCAAGGTGAAAAAAGGCGATCTCTTATTGGAAATTGATGATCGTGTTTACAAAGCGAATGCGGCAAACGCAGCAGCGCTGCTGAATCAGGCGAAGGCAAAACGGGATGGACTCGTTAGTCAGTACAAGCGGGCTCAAGACTTGGTGAAGCGCGATGCGATCTCGAAAGAGGATGCCGAATTGCTTCAATATCAATTGGCTGAGTCAGAGGCAGCGGTTGTGGCGGCCGAAGCGAAGCAGGAAATGGCGGACCTCGATGTGACCTACACTAAGGTAAAGGCGCCAATGGATGGCGTGATAAGCAATCGGCGAGTCGATCCAGGCAATTTGGTTAAGGCGGACGATACCGTGCTGGCGATGATGGTGTCGCAGGATCCAATCTATGCCTATTTCGATGTCAATGAGCGGACGGTGTTAAGGCTGCGTCGGCTCATTCAACAAGGACATATCACTTCAGCGGTGGAGTCAAAGCTGGTCGTTTATGCGTCGTTGGCGGATGAAGAAGATTTTCATCACGAAGGGTACATCGACTTCATGGACAATCAACTCGATGCGGCGACGGGAACGTTGCGAGTTCGGGCGGTGATGAAGAATACCGATGGATTACTTTCGCCGGGACTGTTTGTGCGCCTGAGATTTCCCGTGGGGGGAGCACAGAAAGCTCTATTGGTGCAGGAAGAATCGCTCGGGGCGGATCAAGGCGAGCGATTTATTTATGTGGTGGGTGAAGATAATGTGGTGAAATATCGCCGCGTAAAGGTGGGTGTCTTGCGAGAAGGTAAGCGAGTGATTCGTGAAGGCCTCGCGGCGAATGAGCAGGTGATTTTGACAGGGTTGCAGCGAGTGAAGCCGGGTGACAAAGTCAATGTGAAACCCTACGTGGCGGCGTCAACGACTAGTTCACCGAAGTCAGCAGGTGGGGCGGAGAAACCTGATGCGGCTACACCGCCTAACCCAATGACCTCGAAATCAGAAACAGGTAATGCAGAGGCAAAGCCGGGAGAAGCAAAGCCTCCTACGCCTCCATCGTCTTAGTTAGTTCCCACTCTCCTCCTCGCCGACGGGTTGAAGGTTTTCGTGTTCTGTCGCTTTTTCATCGAACGACCGATTTTCGCGACGGTGCTCTCGATCGCCATCGTGCTAGGTGGCGGCATGGCGGTGTTTACGCTGCCGATTGCACAGTATCCACTCGTAACGCCGCCGACCGTGCAGGTCGATTGCAATTACCCGGGCGCTAGCGCCAAGGTAGTGTCACAGACAGTCGCCGCGCCGATCGAGCAGCAGGTCAATGGCGTCGAAAGCATGCTCTATATGGCGTCGCAATCGACGAGCGACGGTTCCTATTCACTGACGGTGACATTCAAGCCAGGAATGGATCTGAATCTGGCTCAGGTGCTCGTGCAAAATCGCGTGGCACTAGCGCTCCCTGCGTTGCCCGATGTGGTTCGCCAAACGGGCGTGCAAACTCGCAAACGTTCGCCTGAGATCTTGTTAACGGTAAGCCTCAATTCGCCTACGGGCCGCTATGACCAGCTTTATCTCAGTAACTATGCGTCGCTCCATATCAAGGATGAGTTGTCGCGGCTGCCGGGTATTTCGGACGTACTCATTTTTGGGCAGCGCGATTACAGCATGCGAATTTGGCTCGATCCGGGGAAAATGGCGGTTCGCAAGATTACGACCAATGATGTGCTGGCAGCGATCAGGGCGCAGAATGTTCAAGTCGCCCTAGGACAACTTGGACAGCCACCAGCGGCAACCGGCCAGATGACTCAGTTTCCGTTGACGGTGCTCGGAAGGCTTTCGGAGCCTGAGCAGTTTGAAGATATTGTCGTTCGCTCGACGCCGGAGGGGCGACTCCTCCGACTCAAGGATCTTGGTCGAGCGGAGCTGAGTGCTCGAAGCTTTGATATCAACAATCGCTTTGATAGCAAGCCGACGATTGGATTGGCGATCTTCACGTTGCCCGACGCGAATGCACTGGCAACCGCAGATGCGGTGAAACGGAAGATGGTCGAGCTATCAGCCGATTTTCCGGAGGGCTGTGTGCATGAAGTGGGTTATGACACGACGCCCTACATTCGTGAATCGGTGAATGAGGTTTTCAAATCACTCCGGGACGCAGTGCTCCTGGTTGCCTTGGTTGTACTGCTCTTTTTGCAGGGCTGGCGGGCGGCGGTGATTCCACTGCTGGCTGTTCCGGTGGCGATTGTCGGTGCATTTGCTGCGATGGCGCTCTTTGGATTTAGCCTCAACAATCTCACGCTCTTTGGACTCGTGCTCGCCATTGGGATTGTGGTCGATGATGCCATCGTCGTGGTCGAGGCAGTCGAGCATCAGATTGAGAAGGGACTCGCCCCGAAAGAGGCGGCGATTCGCGCGATGGAGCAAGTCGCGAGTCCGGTGATCGCGGTGGGTTGCGTGCTCAGTGCAGTGTTTATTCCTTGTGCATTTATTTCGGGGATCGTGGGCGCCTTCTTTCGGCAGTTTGCCCTGACGATCGCTGTTTCGACGCTAATTTCAACCTTTAACTCACTGACGCTAAGCCCGGCGCTAGCAGCAGTTTTGTTGCGCCCGCGAGGAGCGAAAAGGGATCCGCTGACTTGGCTGATCGATCACACGCTGGGATGGTTGTTTTGGATTTTCAATCGCCTGATGGGATTTACTGGGCAGGGATATGTATGGGGCGTGGGGAAACTGCTGCGGATTCCGGGCATTGTGCTCATCGTCTATGGCGGTCTGCTGCTACTGACTTACTTCGGGCTCGACAGCTTGCCGAAGGGGTTTATTCCAACGCAAGACAAAGGCTACCTCGTCGCGAGTGTGCAATTGCCCGATGCGGCGGCGGCGGAGCGGACTCGCGAGGTGGTCTCGCGGATTGAGAAAATTGCGCTCGATACCGAGGGTGTCAAGAATGTGAACTCGGTCGCGGGCAACTCCTTTCTGCTGAGCGCCTATGGCTCGAATTTTGGCTCGATGTTTATCATTCTTGATCCATTTGAGAAGCGGCACTCGCCGGAACTCAAAGCCGAGAAGATTCTCACCAAGCTCAAAGATCGCTATGCGGCGGAGTTTCCAGAGGCGGTAATCAACGTGTTCCCCGCGCCTGCGGTTCCGGGGCTCGGTCGCGGCGGCGGATTCAAGATTATGGTTGAGGATCGCGGCGATCTGGGTCTAGAGGCACTTGAAGCACAAACGACCAACATCATAAAAAAAACGAATGTAGTGAAGCAACTGGAAGATGGGACAAGCGTGAAAGAAGTGCCTCAGGTTACGGGGCTCTTCACCGTCTACAAGGCCAACTCGCCGCAGCTATTCATAGACGTCAATCGTGACGCATGCCTGTCGCAAGGCGTGAATCTGGGAGATGTCTTTGGCACGTTGCAGGCGACCATGGGTTCGCGGTATGTCAATGACTTCAACCGCTTTGGGCGAACGTGGCAAGTCGTGGTTCAGGCCGATAGTGGATTCCGCGATGATATTGAGGACATCAAACGACTGATGGTGCGCAATAGTCGCGGGCAGATGACGCCAATCGGAACGCTGGCGACGATTGAGCCCACAAGCAATCCATTAGTGTTGACCCGCTACAACATGTATCCCGCGGCGGCGATCAATGGCAATGTGGCATCCGGATTTAGCACCGGGGAAGCGAATGCCGCAATGGAGGCATTGGCGCGAAGTGAATTACCAGGATCGATGGCCTTTGAGTGGTCGGAACTTGCCTTCTTGGAACGCAGCTCAACATCGACAGGGAACTGGGTGTTCCTCTTTGCCGTGATCTTTGTATTCCTGGTGCTGGCGGCGCTCTATGAAAGTTGGGCCTTGCCGCTGGCCGTGATTCTGGTGGTGCCGATGTGCGTGCTTTGCTCCATCGCAGGCGTCTGGATGCGCAGCATGGATATCAATGTGTTCACGCAAATCGGCTTTGTCGTATTGATTGGCTTGGCCTGTAAGAACGCGATCTTGATCGTGGAATTCGCAAAGACTCAGGTAGCCGACGGCGTGGAGATTCGTGAGGCGACACTTGCCGCATGCAAACTGAGGTTGCGGCCGATCTTGATGACTTCGTTCGCGTTTATCCTGGGCGTCGCGCCGCTCGTATTCGCCAATGGTGCAGGCGCGGAAATGCGACAAGCGCTGGGAACGGCGGTTTTTGCCGGCATGCTCGGAGTCACGATCTTCGGCGTCTTTTTGACGCCGGTGTTCTTCTTCGTCATCGAGCATGCCGCGAAGCGACAAAGTGCACTTTCGAGCGGCTGGCAAACCAAGCTCTCAGGGGCATTGGAGTGGATGTCGTTGCGACCATTGCGGCGAGTAGGTCTGGGTGTGCTGCATCGGATGTCGACAATAGGGATGGCACTGAGAACGCGATCGACGAATGACGATTCGAACCCAGGATAAGTACGTTTACACATAGGTTCGCATGTTTTCAAAGTTTTTCATCGATCGACCGATTTTCGCCACGGTGTTGTCGATCTTCGTGACACTCGCGGGCGCGATTGCGCTCTTCGCGTTGCCAGTGACGCAGTATCCCGAGATCACGCCGCCAACGGTCGAAGTATCGGCGGTCTATCCTGGCGCCAATTCGCAAGTCGTTTCCGATACTGTAGCTTCGCCGATCGAGCAGCAGGTCAATGGCGTCGAGGGGATGATGTATATGTCATCTCAGTCGACCAATGATGGTGTCTACTCGCTGACGATTACCTTTCGCCCCGGCTCGGATCTCAATTTGGCGCAGGTGCTCGTGCAAAATCGCGTGGCGCTGGCGCAGCCGATCCTGCCGGAGCTCGTTCGTCGGCGCGGTGTGACGGTGAAAAAGAAATCGCCTTCCGTGCTGATGATGGTGAATCTCTCCTCGCCGCGCGGAACGCGAGACAATCTTTATCTGAGCAACTATGCAACCATTCAGCTGCGAGACGAACTTTCACGTTTAGCCGGCGTGGGTGATATCTCCTTTTTGGGACAGCGCGACTACAGCATGCGTGTGTGGCTCATTCCCGAGCAATTAACCACGCGGCATCTCGATGCATCGGATGTAGTGCGGGCAATCGAGCGGCAAAATGTGCAGGTCGCCGCCGGGCAGGTTGGTCAGCCACCGACGCCCAATGGGCAGTCATTTCAATACACGATGACCACCCTAGGTCGGCTCAGCAATCCCGAGGAATTTGGCAACATGATTATTTCCTCGGATGATAAGGGAAGGATCGTGCGGCTTCGCGATGTCGCTCGAGTCGAACTCGGCGCCTTGGCTTATGATCAGATTTGCACGCTCGATGGAAATCCCTCCGTGGGACTCTCGATCTATCAGCTGCCTGGGACAAATGCGCTTCAAACGGCGTCGCAGGTTCGCAAGAAGATGGAGGAGCTGCAACTACGCTTTCCTGACGATGTGAAGTATGACATTGTTTATGACACAACGCCGTTCATTCAAGAATCGGTCAACGAAGTATTCACTGCGCTGCGAGATGCGGTGTTGCTGGTTGCGATTGTCGTGCTCGTGTTTTTGCAGGGATGGCGGGCCGCAATTATTCCGCTCGTCGCGGTGCCGGTGGCAATTGTCGGCGCCTTTGCTGCGATGGTCGCGGTGGACTTTAGCCTCAATACGCTGACGCTCTTTGGGCTCGTGCTGGCTGTGGGAATCGTCGTCGATGACGCGATCGTCGTGGTCGAAGCGGTCGAGCGGCAAATCGAGCATGGCCTTTCACCTCGCGATGCAGCCATCAAAGCAATGGAGCAGGTCTCTGGACCTGTCATCGCCGTGGGTCTGGTACTCACAGCGGTGTTTATTCCTTGTGCATTCATCTCTGGCATCGTGGGGCAATTTTTTCGGCAATTCGCGCTAACAATCGCAATCTCGACGGCGATCTCGGCGTTTAACTCGCTGACGCTCAGCCCCGCGCTTGCGGTGCTACTATTGAAATCGCGCTCGCATGGCCAGGTGGAAGCACTGCCAAAGATTGGCCTAGCAGTCTTGGGCGGCTGGGCCGCGGCTTATTGGGGTTCGCCTTGGGTGGAGCCATTTCTCACTCCGCGAATGGTCAACGCGCCGCTAGATTCGGCATGGACGACCTGGCTGCTCTTAGCTTTGACAGGCGGCGCATTGGCGCTCCTATTCAGTTGGGTGATCAATTGGCTGCTCGCCTGGTTCTTCTGGGCGTTCAATTGGTTTTTTGAGCGAGTCACCAACGGATACGTGACTTCGGTGGCTTGGCTTTTGCGACTCAGTCCGTTGATGGTGCTGCTCTACGGCGGACTTCTGTTCGCAACTTATCGAGTGTTCGTCGATACGCCGACAGGGTTCATTCCTTCGCAAGACAAAGGCTATTTGATCGTCAATGTGCGATTGCCAGATTCTTCCTCGCTGGAGCGAACAAGCAAGACCCTCGCGAGGATCGAAGCGATTGCCGACAAGACCGAAGGTGTACGCCATACAGTGGCAATCGCCGGGCAATCCATCTTGCTAGGTGCGGGCGCCCCAAATTTCGGCTCACTCTATGTGATGCTGGAAGATTTTCACGATCGCAAACAAGCCGAACGTTCGGCGGAGCAGATCGCCGCGAAACTACAGCGGGAAATGGATGAGCAAGTTGCCGATGCCGTGGTGAATGTGGTGGGCGCGCCGCCCATTGATGGCCTCGGCGCCTCAGGTGGTTTTCGAATCGTCATTCAAGATCGGCGTGGCGATGGAATGCCGGCGCTTCAAGCAGCAAGTCAGAAGATTGTCGATGAAGGCAGCGAATCGCCCCAGCTGAGTCGCGTCTTCACCAGCTTTCGCGCCGATACGACCTGGCTCTATCTTGATATCGATCGCGATGAAGCGGAGGCCAAAGGCGTCTCGATGGCCGATGTGTTCAGCATGCTGCAAGTCAATCTGGGCACACTCTATGTCAACGATTTCAATCGCTTCGGGCGCACCTGGCAAGTAAACGTGCAGGCAGATGCCCGACATCGCATGCAGGAAAGTGATCTCTCCCAGCTTTACGTACGCAGCCATCGCGGCAGAATGGTGCCGCTGATGAGCTTCGCCAAGCTCGAGCAAATCAGCGGTCCTGCGATGCTCAATCGGTATAATCTTTATCCTTCAGCGATCGTCAACGCCGATGTCGCCCCAGGCGCGAGTTCGGGCGAAGCGATCGCCAAACTGCATGAAATTGCGCAGCAAAATGTTGATCGGTCGATGAAGTCCGAATGGACAGAGCTGGCTTATTTGCAACTCGAAGCGGGCAATACCGCCACCTATGCCTTCATCCTCGCGGTCGTGCTCGTGTTTCTGGTGCTCGCCGCGCAGTACGAGAGTTGGGCTTTACCTCTGGCCGTGATTCTTGTCGTCCCGATGTGTCTCTTGTGTTCAATCCTCGGCGTGCTTTGGTCTGGAATGGATATCAACATCTTCACGCAAATTGGCTTTGTGGTGCTCGTAGGACTTGCCTGTAAAAATGCGATCCTGATCGTCGAGTATGCTCGGTCGCAGCATGAAGCGGGATCAACTCGCGCCGCCGCCACACTTGAGGCATGTCGCCTCCGTTTGCGACCGATCATTATGACCTCCCTGGCTTTCATTTTGGGAGTGGTACCCCTGGTATTAGGCCAAGGCGCTGGGTCGGAAATGCGCCGCACTTTGGGTACGGCCGTGTTCTATGGAATGCTGGGAGTAACGCTCTTCGGCGTCTTTTTGACACCGGTCTTCTTCTTTGTGATACAGGCCGCGGTCGACTTCGTGCGGCGAAAACCGCGGCCAAACACCGCGCGCGAACTCGTCAAAGTGTAGCGGTTGTAGCAGTTATTTCCCGCGCGCCGCGCCGGATGCAACACTTTTGCCGCTGAAGGCTATCGGTGATGGCATCGCGTAGTCGATACCACCGGGGTAACCGTACCTCGTTGGGAATGGAATCATGACTGCGCGAGTCAACTGCCTAAACCATTGCCAAGCTGTGAAGATCTCCGGCTGGGTAAAGTTTGCGGGTGCCGCCCTTATCCTGCTGTTTGCCTCAGGGTGTCGCACTTCGTTCCGCGAATACGTCAATAACGGATTCAAGGTTGGCCCGAATTACGAAACGGCCGCCGCACCGATTGCGGACATTTGGATCGACGATCAGGCAACCGAAGTGACCAGCAAATCAGAGCCCTTCTGGGACTGGTGGCGGGTTTTCAACGACTCCAAGCTGGAAGAGCTCATCCAGTGCGCGAAGAGTCAAAATCTAACGATTCGTGAGGCGGGATTCCGTATTGAAGAGGCTCGCGCGCTACGCGGAATCGCGGTCGGAAATCTGTTCCCCCAACAGCAAACCGCGTCCGGCTTTTATAGCCGCCGCGAAATCAGCACCGCATCGGGCATTCAGGCGGGCGGTGGTGGCGGCCTCGGCGGTATTGCGCGATTCTTTGACGTTTGGAACGGCAGCCTACAGATGTCTTGGGAACTCGATTTTTGGGGTCGCTATCGCCGCGCCATCGAAGCTGCGGATGGCAACCTTGATGCGACGATCGAAAACTACGATAGCTTGTATGTGATTATGCTCTCTGATGTGGCTTCGACCTATGTCAACATCCGCACCACGCAGCAGCGGCTTCGATATGCCCGCAACAACTTGGCGGCTCAGGAAGGTACGCTCAAGTTGTCGGAAACTAG
>JBKJSI010000199.1:0-6026 GCA_046595915.1 Pirellulaceae bacterium | reverse complement strand
GTCACCGCCCACTTGAAAAACTGCTTGATGCGATTGATACGCGCATTGATCAGTCGTCGGCTCCAGTCAAGCCCGATCATGTGCTGTTGAAGATTCTTGAGTTTCAGGGGGCCAAATTCGCTGGCGAACGTCCCTCCGTAGAGTTGCCGTAAGGGGCGAAGAGAGTACTGAGTATCGGTGTACTCGTGCGTGGGTTTTCCATCCCGCGAGTAATAAACGACGGCGAACTTGGCGTAGCGGAGAATTAGTTCAGCAATCGTCTGCGATCGATTTTCCTGGAAGGCCTGCTGTTGGCTCTGACTGGCGTCCACTTCGCCGCGCCGGTGCCACTCAGCAATGACTGAGGTGTACCGGGAGTGGCTTTCAGGCGTTCCAAAGTCGCCTAGATAGTGGTCTTTGCCATCGAGGCGGACCACCGCTTTGCCGGAAGCGCGGTGTAGCGAATAGGCTGGCACTCGACGAGGTTTTGCATGCATGGCAGCAGTCCCTATCGTTTCTCCGTATTTTACGGAGAACTTGAGGAGGATTGACTGCTCCGCTGTTGCCACAGCAGGTACGCTAACTTGAGCGTTCAGTGCTACTTACGTTTAGTACACCCGACTGGGCTCGAACCAGTAACCTTCGGTTCCGTAGACCGATGCTCTATCCAATTGAGCTACGGGTGCATTCTCCGGCTATGATGCGCCGGAAGGAAGTTTCGTACCATATCAAGATTCAGCAGAGGGTGAAGTGGTTCGAGGGAATTTGGCTTTTTCGCCACCACTTAAAACTGTCGCCGCAGTAGATTTTAGTGCTTAAGCCGCTTTGGTAAAGAGGGCAAATTGCGAGTTCTACGCATCCGGCCCTCTCCCGGCAATTCATCGCAAGTCATTACCTATTAATCACTTACGTATTTTGTGTTGCCGGCTGCGAATTTTGACCCGAAACGAATCCGCACAAAACACCGAAACTCGTTCGCACAATTGAGGTTAGTTCCTAACGGTTGCACAGGCGCGTGGCGGCGCGAAAGCGAAAATCCAGCGATTTGCTGGCAATTTGCGAGGGTGGCGTTGTGTAAACTAGGTGAGCGTCTTGGCCAGATTGGGCCGCAGCCGCCGGAATTAGGAGGTAACTGTGTTGCGAAATTGGTCGCTTGGCATCATCGTGGGTTTCATGTCGCTTGCGTGCGCCAGAATCATCGTTGCGCAAGAGCCGGCTGCGCCGATCGCGCCAGCTACCACCGCGCCGGCAGCGGCGCAGGAAAAGGCGCCCGCCCAGGTCGCCCCTGCTCTAAAATCGCCAGCGCAAGAAGACACTAAGACGAAACCCGCGGCAAAAACGGATGCGGTCGCTTCAGGCACAGACGCCAAGTCAGGGGAACGAAAAAAGAAATTGATTTTCTTCCACACTCCATGGAAAGATGTCATTGATGATCTAGCGGAGTGGGCCGATCTAAATATCATCGCCGAAAAGTATCCGCCCGGTACCTGTTTTCATCGAGATCATGATCTGGAGTACACAGCCCAAGAGGCGATCGACGCCCTCAATGGCCAGCTCTTGGTGAAGGGTTACACACTCATTGTGTATGAGCGAATGCTAATTGTTCGCGACCTAGCTGACGTTCTACCAGATGACTTGATCCCCATGTTCATGCCCGAGGAGCTAGACAAGATTGGCAAGTATCGTGTCGCCAAATGCCTTTACAGCTTCACACGGTTTACTCCCCAGGAAATTGAGGCCGAGTTGCGGCCGATCATGGCGAACTGGGGCAGACTGCAAGTGCTGCCTAAGTTGCGACAAGTCGTTGTCACTGAGACCGGCGAAAAGCTGCGCAAGATTCGCGACATGCTCGCTGACAACGCTAATCTCTCGAATTTCAAGTCGATCCAATTGAAGGCAATTCCACCCGATGAAGCGATGGTCATTATTCGGGTGCTGATGCAGTTTCCCGTCGGTCAAGATTCCGCCGCTGATGGGTCGATTAGTGTCGCGGCAGATCCAGGGGGAATGCGTCTTTTAGTTTCAGGCAGTCCTGACAAGGTCAAGAAACTAGAGGACATTCTCAAGGTCGTGGATCCGGTCGTAGATCCTGACAAGACCAAAGTGGATGATGTCCCAAGGCTCGAAGTATATCCAATCACCAGCGCCGATCCCGCCGCATGTCTCAAAGTGCTCGAAACTCAGCTGGTGGGCATTCCTGGGGTACGCGCCGGTCTCGATTCGACGAGCGATATGATCATGGTGCAAGGACCAGAGAGCGCACACCGAATTGCCAAAGAAGCACTCGACAAACTGCAAGGTTTGTCGCTTGAGTTCGAAGTGATCAGCCTGAAGCGAATGAGCGTTGACCGAGCCAAGGAAATTTTGGACGAGCAATTCCAGAACGCCGATGGCTCAAACAAAAAGGCGCCGATCATTGTCGCCAATCTAGCGAGCCAGCAGTTATGGGTGCGCGGCACCAGCGTGCAGCTCCAAGCGGTTCGCGGCATTCTGAGCAAGCTCGATGTGATGTCGGACGACAAAGAAACTAAACTCGAAAGCAAGACGGTTCGAACGATCCCAATCACCGGCAGAGCGCTCGACCGCGCTTTAGAACAAGTGAAAATTCAGTGGAATTTGGAAAAACGTAATCGTATCAATGTGGTGTACCCCGAAGGTATGAAGAAGCCCGATGGCATTCGTAGCACAACGCCTGCGGAATCGGGTAAGGGTGACGCCGATCCTGATAATCGATCGACCGGTACAGAGCGACCATTTTCGCCGAAATCAAACGGGAAAATTACGGCCGCGACCAAGCGGAGCCCATTTCGCTTAGCTAGTTGGCAGGAAAAAGCCGAGGCTCCTGCGCAAGATGGCAAGCCAGATGTGAATATCACCATCCTTCCTGGTGGCGCCGGCATCATTATCCAGTCTGACGACACCCAAGCACTCGATGAACTCGAGGCCGTTCTTTTAGCGATTCAAAATCAGCAGCGCAGTCCTGTCGATGATTTCACCGTCATCTACCTGAAGCACTCCAAAGCGGAAGTTACCTCCGAATTGATCCGCGAAATCATTGGTGGCGCTGACGCAGTGAGCGGCGGCGGTGGTGGCGGACTAATGGGGACGATGCTGCAAGGCGCGCTAGGGCAACAGGCGGGGAACATGCTGAGTGGCCTCACCGGCGGCGGATCAAGCAGCGAGCCGAGCGCCGTGGTGACTGCGGGGCCAGTCACCATTGTCCCTGATACTCGGCTCAACGCTCTCTTCGTCCAAGGCGCCCCAGTCGATGTCGAGCTTGTCGAGCAACTTGTCTCGGTGATGGACCAGCAGGATGGTCCGCAAGAGCCATTACTCTCCGGGGAGCCACGCGTCATTCGGCTCGTTTACGCGAAGGCAGAAGATGTTGCTGCAACAGTCAAGGCTTCTTTGCCGACCGATCTATTTACTGGCGCACAACAAGCACAAAATCAGCAGCCCAATCCCCTCGAAATGTTGCGGGCTCTACAGGGCGGCGGGCGCGGTGGACGAGGCGGCGGAAACCAGCAGCGCCAAGCAGAGCGTCCGAAGATTACTATCGCGGCCGACGTAAAAAACAACTGGCTTGTCGTGACGGCGCCTGACAATCTTTACAAACAAGTGGAGAGCTTGGCCATTGAGCTAGACGCTGGCGCGCAAGACTTTTCGCAATCGACGATTCAGATCGTGCGGCTCAACAAGGCGAATCCTACGACGGTGAAAAATGGGATCGCGACGATCTTGCAATTGAAAACGTCCACCACAGGAACGACCAGTTCCACTTCATCTGCTTCGACAACGGCTGCGGACGATGCTGCGAGACGCGCCCGACAGCAGCAACAGGGCGGCGGTTTTCCACAAGGCGGGTTCGGTGGCTTCCCTGCCGGCGGCCAGCAGTTTCAATTTGGTCCTGGCGGGATGGGCGGGCTTCAGGGTGGAGGCGGCCGAGGGGGCTTTCCTGGCGGCGGCCAAGGGGCCGGCGGACGCGGCGGCAATCAGGGGGGAGGCTTTGGCGGCGGAAACCGCGGAGGAGGCGGGAATCAAGGAGGCGGTAACCAGGGAGGTCGCGGAGGCGGCGGGCAGGGTCGAGGTGGAGGAACCTAAGCCATTTTTGGCTGTTTTTGGTTTTGTTCTTCAGAAGTTCGCAGTGGAAATCTTCTAAAGGGCACGAATTGGACGTAATCGGAGGGTGGACGCGCAAGTCCAGCCTGCGCCGGTAGATAATCCCCCCTTGTGTCGGAACTTGCTTGACCGAAGTGGGTTAAATGACTTGAATGGGCGAATCACAAATCTATCGCCCTTTAAGGCGGAGCTTGATGGCTCCGTGCCAAACTCATTTCCAGGGGCGATTTTGCCGGTGAATTCCCGGCGCATCGGATTTGGAGTACTTCAATGACGGTTGGAATGAAGAACCTGTTGCGTGTAAGCAGCATGCTGGGCATCTTGTTTGTGTTCTTGGCGTCGCCGGTAGTTGCACAGCCACCCGGCGGTGGCGGTCGCGGCGGTTTTGGCCAATTTGGCGCCGGGGGCTTTGGAGGTGGTGGATTCACTGCCCTACTCTCCAATGAGGACGTCAAGAAAGAACTCCAGCTCTTAGAAGACCAAACCAGCAAAATTGAAGCGATTCAGATGGCAATGGCCGCTGAAATGCGTGAATTGTTTCAAGGCGGCGGCGGTGGCGGCGATCGTGAAGCAATGATGACCAAAATGACTGAAATGCGCAAGAAGAATGAAGAAGAAATTTCCAAGGTTCTAGATGCAGATCAACTCAAGCGAATCAAGCAGATCGAGTTCCAACAAACCGTCAATCGTGGGATGGGTGGCGTTGCAGGCGGAATCATTTCCGAACAGGTAATTGCTGACCTTGGCCTCACCAAAGAACAAGTCGATCAGCTCACCGAAGCTCAAAAGGCAGCGGACGAAGAATATCGGAAGAAGTCGGCGGAACTTCGCGCCGCGGTAATCGACAAGCTCGTTTCGACCTTGTCACCTCAGCAACAAGCCGATTTCAAAGAGAAGTACGGCAAGCCATTTGAAATGCGAGTGCGCCTAGGTGGCGGACAAGGTGGCGGCAACAACCGTGGCGGTGGCCGGCAGCGTCCCGGTGGTGGAAATAACCTGTAAGTTGGTTCGAGGAAATCAGTTGCGTAGTTGAGAAACTAATGGGCTGGCGTTTGCTCCACTTGAGCGCGCCAGCCCTTTTTTTCGACTCATTTCCCAGCTGCTGGAACCGAATTCGATTCGCGTAAGTACAATTGAGGTAAGCGTTTTCCTCGATTCCCCCCCGTCCGCCGCCCACACCTCCAAAAGCAAACTATGGAAGTCGCCGACGTTCTTTTGGGTCACGGTCTGATCGACCAACAGCAACGCGACTTCCTGCGCCAGCTGTCGGAAAACGGAAATGGCGCCATGACCGCGACCGCCCACCACCCGCTCGATGCCGCCGTCTCCCAGGGTTTCGTCAAAGAACCCGATGCTTTGAAGGCAGTCGGCCAAGAACTAGGGATGGATTTTGTCGACCTGCGCGACACCGAAGTCGACCTCGATTTACTCAAGACTTTTCCACCTAAACTGATTTATCGCGAGTCGATCTTCCCGATTCGCATGAGCCACGGTTGCCTCGTCGTCGCAACAAGTGACCCGTTTGACCTTTACCCGCTCGATGAAGTCAGTGCGGTCACTGGCTTGCCCGTGACTCCGGTGCTTGCCGAGAAGGTCGAGATCGCCAAGCTCATCAAGCGGCACATGGGCGTCGCGAGCGAAACGATCGAGGGCCTCGTCGCCGCCCAAGAAGATGAAGGCGTCGAACTCCTTGGCGACATCGAGACCGATGGGTCCGAACTCTCGGAGATGGCCCAAGAAGCCTCAGTAGTTCGCCTCGTCAACGAAATCTTGCTCGAAGCGATCGACCTGAAGGCAAGCGATATTCACATCGAGTCGCAGCGAGCGGGACTCACGATTCGCTACCGTGTCGACGGCATGCTCCATGTGCAGCCGGTGCCGCCCGAGATCAAACGCTTTGAAGCAGCAATCGTCAGTCGCCTCAAGAT
>JBKJSI010000137.1:0-10518 GCA_046595915.1 Pirellulaceae bacterium | reverse complement strand
GGGGTTATAGTGAAGCCTTCCTGGCGCTTTAACACCCGAGCCAACCTAATACGCCTCACCAAAATCCTGTTCGACTGGAAACATCGGCGAAGGATAATTTCCACACGCCCAATCTGTGGGATAAACCCCCGCCTTCACCCAGCGCTGAAAGCTTGACGCCTCCCAGTCGCCAGGACATTTCACCAGGCCGTGCTTGACGGGGTTGTAGTGGATGTAATCGAAGTGGGCCTGAAAATCATCCTCGTCTTCGAGAGTGTGCTCCCAAAAGCGTCGTTGCCATACGCCCCGTCGCTGCTCATTTCGTTTCCCGGAAGAGACCTGCATATCCCGGCCGCCGTTCGCCAAAAACCGGGTCGTAAATTCCTTCTTGATCACGCTCCAGCGACCTGAATAATTGGCATCACCTCGGGGCAGCGTCCAAATCGCATGCAAATGATCGGGCAACAGCACGATTGCATTCATTTCAAATGGCCAATCCCGATGGCATTCCCGAATCACCTCACCCAGCAATGTCCGGTTCGCGTCGACATGAAACAATCGTCGCCTACGATGCGTCACAACGGTAAAAAAGAACGTGCCGCCAGGGACATGTGCGCGACGATAATTGGGCATCGGCTCATTGTAGAAGCCAAAGAGGGCAGGCGGGAGCCTGCCCTACACAGCCTTGGCATGGGCAATAGTGCATTCATTTATTTATTTCCCGTTGTTCATTTGCCGCCAGTGTTCACAGCGTTCATGGCTTCGTAGGCGAGAGTTCAGCGAAAAGGGTTAACGGCGTAAAGTGGTGCCCCGCCGCGTGATCGCCTAATGTGAAGACATATAGCAATTTTGCCACACTATCTCGATCGAAAACGGAAAAGGTCGAGAAAGGAGAATTGGGTATGGGTGAGCGCGCCTTCACTTCGAGCTTTGACCAATCGGTTCCCATTCCGAGACGGTTCATCGCTTGCGTCAACGGTGAGAATTCTGTCTTCGGAATTCTATGCCATAAGGGAGATGCGCCGTTGACTGAAGAAAGACTAGTTGAGCACGGTTACACACTGGAGACATTGAAAAGAGCTTTCCGAGAGTTACTTGCAATTGTCTGTCACTGCCGACCAATGGACATCAACGCCACTTACGATTCATCAGATGTGACAGGCAGCATTTATTGGAAGTACGAACATATTGACCGCAGTGTGAAATTGAGGAGAGTCTACCTTCACATCACGCCCCAAAGGATCGGTGTCTTGTTGGATCTGCCCAAGAACAAGAAGCGAGGCAAAGTTCAACCTGGATTCGAGTGGCCGGCCTTTATTGATTCATCAATACGCCTGCTGACTTTACTCTATCGTGGAGAGGGTGACTTCAAGTTCGCACCACCGGAAGAATACATCAAAATTCTTGAGGAAGACGACTTTGAGCTTCGAGGTTCATATCCCGGGGGAGTGTTCCGAGGTGATTGACCGGTGAGGAAGATCAGGGGACGTTCTGAATCTGTGGAAAACCTTCTGCATGCTAGCTTCGGTCGCGGGTGGCCCCGTTTGGTGTACTCATAAACAAGGCCGTGCAAGAGGCATCAATTTGACGTCAGCTCTTGTAGGGCAGGCTCCCGCCTGCCTTCCTATCGGTTCGACACCATGTCCAGCGGATAGCCCAGGTTGGTTGTCCTCAACAACCTGGGCGGAGCAAGAAGCTTTCGCTCGAACTACTCGCGTGAGTAGGACTAACAACTACGCGAGCGGCCTTGGTTGGTGGTATTCGACAACCAAGGCCATGGAGAAGGCATCCGCAAACATCCGGCCCCATAATGGCAACACCTTCCGCTCAAACTGACATCCGTTTTACTTGTTTACATGTTTAGATTGCCGTAATCTAGCACGGCGGGGTGGCTGTGTTTCGAAAACAAAACGGCGCGAAATGCTCGTTTCAAGCCAGTGTCAGCCCGTTTTGTTTTCTAAACACGGCTCTAACGAACTCCCAACTCTGGTAATGCAGCACTCAATACAGGTAACCCGGCTTCGAGCAAAAGCGAAGCGAGAATCCCAGGTTGGTTGTACAGAACAACCTGGGCGCCCAATTCAACCATTCACGCCCAAAAGTTCTCGGATTGCTTCATCCGCTAAGGTAGCGCAGCGAAAACCTGCGCCAGCAAGCTAGCGGTCTGCTGTGGCGCATCTGCTCGTGAGAAGCCCCTGCCAGCATCGACGCATTCCCGGCTCCAAAGGAATTGCTCGGGCTATTTAGTCATGTTCTTGCTACAGTCGACGATCACTTGCCCCAATTCGACAATCGAAAGAACTAAAACATGAAATGGTATTCTCTCCTTCTCGTTGCAATCGCCCTGCTTTGCCTGCCTGCCTGCGAGCAGAAGCCAAACGGCAACCAGCAAAACGGAGTCAAGGACGCGCTTGGCGCCCGCCCCTACGAAGAGATTCGTGATGCCGCCGAAGACGCCAGTGACGCAGTCAAAGAGGCCGGCCAAGACATCAAAGGCGCCGTCAACGGTTCCTGAGCGACAGCAGACATGCACAAAGAACGTCGGGGTGACACTGTCAACAACATGGCATCCCGCTCTATGTCACTGGCAATGCCGGTGGTTGGCCGCTGAGTGGCATTAAGACACCCTCAAAGCCCAGTCCAGAAAGGCAGGCGGGAGCCTTCCCCACAATTTCTCCGTATCCATGGAGACTGCGAATGTTCGAGGGAAAGGAACGAAACGGCGGGGTGGCACTGTCAACTTAATGTCATTGTGAGTGTGCCACTGGCTATGCCAGTGCGGAAGTGCGAGTTGATTTGAGTACCGCCGTTAAGCCCCCATCCTTAAACCTGCGCCGCCCCACCATCCACAAACAGCTCCACCCCCGTCACAAAACTCCTGTCATCGGATGCGAAGAACAAAGCCACCTTCGCAATCTCATCCGGCGTCCCCATCCGGCCCAGCGAAATAAGACTCGCAAAACCTGCCTTGGCTTGATTCACCTCTTCCTTCGTGCCCCCAAGCCCATCCAAAATCGGCGTATCAATCGTCCCCGGACTGAGCGTGTTCACTCGAATCCTGCGAGCCTTCAGATCGGAGGTCCAGGTCCGCGCGAACGACCGATCGCCGTACACGCGCCACACGAAAAGCGCACTCTTATGCGCATATCATTTGCATTTTGCTTTGCCCGTCGTATATTGATGAATAAGCGCATTGCAATGCGCTTTCTTGTCTAATCTAGCTGCTCTTCCCATCTTTGAAGCACCAAAAACGCATCGCAGCGCGCAAATTGCGACAAAAAATCATGACAAACCAACAGATCGGCGAAAAAATCCGCTCTCGCCGAAAGCAATTCCGACTACGTCAGCGAGATTTAGCCGAACTCGCAGGCGTCACGCTTCGCGGGCTAACAAAGCTCGAAAACGGCAACGCCAACCCAACGCTGAACCAACTTGCCAAAGTCGCCGAGGCATTAGGCCTGGAACTCCGCCTGACCGAAAGGTCCGTCAATGCGTAGAGCCAACGTCTATTGTCGCGAAGTTCTTGCCGGAGTCCTAAGCAAAGAAGATTCAAGTGATTACCACTTTCAATACACTCCAGAGTATCTGACGAACTCAAGTTACCCACCCATCAGCGTTTCCTTTCCCAAGCGACAGCCATCTTTCGATTCCCCGATTCTCTTCCCCTACTTTTTCGGCCTGTTGGCGGAAGGGGACGACAAGGCTCTCCAGTGCAGGATGCTGAAGATCGACGAGGAGGATCACTTCACGCGTCTTCTGAAAACATGTGAAACCGAAACGATCGGCGGCGTGACCATCAAGGAGATCAAAGAACCATGATGCGTTGCCCAGGCTGTTCCAAAACTGAGGAGACGACGTACTGCAAGAACTGCCGAAAGAGATTGTTCGATGGCAAGAAGGTCCCCTACAAGCTCCCGTTTTCGCGCCCGGCATTCGACGAAGAGAAGCTCAAAGTCACGCCGCAGCGGATGTCCATTTCGGGCATCCAGCCCAAGATTTCCCTGGCGCTCAATGACGGCCGGCTCGAAATGGTCAAATCGCGGGGAGAGTACATCCTCAAGCCGCGGCCCTATGGACCCTACAAAAATTTGGAAATTGCCCCCCTCAACGAACACCTGACCATGCAGATCGCCCGTCAGGTCTTCGGCATCGAAGTGGCGGAGAGCGCTCTGGTTGAATTCGATGGCGGAGAAATCGCTTATCTCACCCGTAGATTTGACGTACAGCCAGACGGAACACGCTCACTCCAAGAAGACTTCGCCCAAGTCGCTCAGAGGTCAGAAGAAACTCATGGAAAGAACTACAAATATGACTTTTCCTATGAAGAGATCGGTGAACTAATCCGCCGGCACGTGAGCGCTTACAAAGTCGACTTAGAGCGGTTCTTTAAGCTCGTCGTTTTCAACTACCTCGTCCACAATGGCGACGCCCATATCAAAAACTTCTCTTTGATAAGAAATGAACAGACGGGCGAGTACAACCTCACCCCAGCATACGACCTCTTAAACACCCGCCTCCACGCACCCAGCGAATACGCAACCGCGCTTCCCCTGTTCAAAGAGGGATTTGAAACCCCAAGCTACAAAATCAATGCCTACTACGCCTACGACGACTTCATCGCATTCGCTCAACGGCTTAATCTCGTCAAAAGTCGCTACAAAAGAATATTGTCGAAATTCATGTCCAGTAGCGATGCCATATTCTCACTCATAAACGGCTCAGCGCTGCCCACTGAATGCAAGGACTTGTATCGAGGGCATGTGGAAGATAGGGTCCGCGCCTTGTCCTACTCCTACTCGGGGTTGTGACGACCGGCCAAGCGACCAACCGCGCGACCAATCTTCGCAACCCGCCTGCACCTGCAATTGCGCCCGCTTCTCGCCACCAACCGCCAACGTCCACGAGAGTTCGCCACCGTCGCCACCCGCCACCAACTCTCGCCCTAACTTGCGCGCAAAGATGCGGCCCCACCGAGTGCGCGCAAGACTGCAAGACTACAAGTTTGGAAAAACAAGCCGTTTTTCATCACCCGCGCGCACGTTAGCTCAGCCCACCATCACCGCCGAGTGCTTCGCCTTACAAGCCGCCAACACCGCGTCCCGCACCTGATCCGCCTCTTCGCTAGTCAGCGTCTTTTCCGCCGGGCGCAGCGTCAACGTAAACAGCAGCCGCTTTTTGCCTTCGCCATCGCGCTTCGCATCGCGATAGGTTTCCTGATACCGCACCTGCTCGAGGCTCGGCCCGCTCGCCGCCCGCACGGTCGTTTCCAAATCGGCCCACCGCACAACTTCGTCGACAATCAAATTCAGATCGCGGCTCATCGCGGGGAAATCGCTTGTCTTTTTCATTCGCGGAATCAAATTCGCCGCCGCGAGCAGCGTATCAATGCGAACTTCCGCGATTGTCACCGCGCCGCGCAGGCCCTGTGCCTTCGCGACCTCGCCCGCGAGTTCCCCAATCACGCCCCACCGCGGCTCACCGAGAAAAACCTCGCACGCCCGAGTCGCGTCGAGCATCGCATGATCGAGCGGCACAAATCGCAGCGGCGCCGTCGCGTTGACCGATTCCACGAGCGACTCGAGCACGCCCTTCACGCGATAAAAATCGCCGCTCGAGCAAATGCTCGCGAGCTTGAACTCCTCCGGCAGCGCGCCCGTGCTGGGCAAATACACGCTCGCGATTTCAAACAGCTCGATCGCCTGATTCGCGAGCGACTCATTCACCCGCCGCACTTCGAGCAGGCTCGGAACGAGCGACGTCCGCAAATGATCCGCGCCCTTGAGCATTGGAATGTTGGTCGACAGTGCCGGCTGCGAACTCCAAAACCCGCTCGCGGTCCATTCCTTCGCCACGACGCTCGGCGTAAGACATTCATCAAGCCCCGCGGCAGTCAGCGCCTGCCGCGTCCGCCCGACAACGCGTTCGAGATCACTCTTGTGCGAGGGCGCCATCCGCACGCCGACATCCTCGGGAATCTTGTCGTACCCATGAATCCGCGCGACTTCCTCGACCAAATCAATCTCGCGCGTCAAATCCCGCCGCCAACTCGGCGCGGTCACTGAAATCCCCTGCGGCGTAGTTACTGTAACCTTCGCGCCGAGCGCCGTAAGAATCCGCGCGACCTCCAGCTGCGGCACGTCGATGCCCAAAATCCGCGGAATCTGCGAATAACGCAGCGCCACTTTCGGCAGCACAGGCGGCGCACGCCCGACATCGACCACGCCCTCGCAAAGCGTTCCGCCCGCGACCTTGAGAATCAGCTCGCAGCACCGCCGACTCGTCCAATCGACCATGTGCGGATCAACGGTCCGCTCGAACCGATACGACGCGGGGCTGTGAAGTCCCAACTTCCGCGCCGCATACCGAATCGCAGGCGCAGCAAACTCCGCGACCTCGATCAAAAGGTCCGTCGTCGCGGGGCTCACCTCGGTATCAAGCCCGCCCATAATTCCAGCGATGCCGACGGTCCGCTCGCCGTCCGCGATCATGCAAACCTTTTCGTCGAGCTCGTAAGTCGCGTGATTGAGCGCCGTGAACTTCTCGCCCGCGGCGGCGCGCCGCACAATAATCTTCCCACCCTTCAGCGCCTTGAAATCAAACGCATGAATCGGCTGCCCGCTCTCGAACATCACGTAATTCGTCACGTCCACGACGTTCGAAACGGAGTTGAGCCCAAGCGTCTTCAGGCGATTCGCAAGCCACGCCGGCGAAGAGCCAATCCGCACGCCCTTAATCACCCGCGCCGTAAACCGCGGGCACAACTCCGGCGCCTCAATCTTCACGCTCGTCAGCGTCTCCACCTTCGGCCCCGTCGCCACGGGCTGCGGATCGGCAATCGTCAGCGGCGTATCGAAGAGCACGCCAATTTCACGAGCGATGCCCAGATGCCCCAAGCAGTCAGGCCGATTGGACGTGATCTCCAGATCAACCGCAAAATCATCGCCGACCGGCGCGGTCGACTCATGATTGAGCCCCGCCATCATCAGGCGCGATGCGACTTCCTCATGCGACACGCTGAGCTTGAGATAGTCCTTGAGCCAGTTCCAGGAGACGATCATGTGTGGGCGCCACTCGTTCTAAAACTGTCGCAAGAATCGCACGTCGTTTTTATAGAATTCACGCAGGTCGGTGATGCCGTGCCGACGCATGCAAAGCCGTTCAATGCCGAGGCCGAAGGCAAAGCCAGTGACCTTTTCGGGATCGTAGCCGACCGCCGTAAGCACCGCCGGGTCGACCATGCCGGCGCCGCCGAACTCGATCCAGCGTTCGCCCCATTGCATGTCGACTTCAACGCTCGGCTCGGTGAAGGGGAAGAACGAGGGCCGGAAGCGGATATGCACATCGCCGCCCAAGTAGCTCGAAGCAAAGAGCCGCAGCGTGCTCTTGAGATCGGCCATCGTCACCTGACCGTCAACGAGCAGCCCTTCCATCTGATGGAACATCGGGTAGTGCGTGGCATCCGGCGTATCGGGCCGATAGACGCGGCCCAGCGCGATCACGCGAACCGGCGGCGGATTATGTTCCATCACGCGAATCTGCACGGTGCTCGTTTGACTTCGCAACAGCAGCGGCGTGCCGGCGCCTTTTCCAGCCACGCTGACGTAAAAGTTCTCCAGCGGGTCACGCGCCGGATGATCGGCCGGGATATTGAGCGCTTCGAAATTGTGCCGCTCATCTTCGATTTCCGGTCCTTCGGCGACCGTGAAACCGAGTCGGCCCATGATGTCCTTAAGCTCTTCGATCGTCTGCGTGATCGGGTGCAGTTTGCCGAGCTTGTTTCGCGTGCCGGGCAGCGTCGGATCAAATCGTTCATCGCGGACGCGGGTGACGCTTGACGTAAGCCGCGCCTGGGCCGATTCGAATGCCGCATCGAGCCGCGACTTGACGAGGTTGAACTGCTTGCCCGCTTCGGGCTTGTCTGCGCCTGCGACCGCGCCGAGACCTTTTTGGGCCGCGCGGAATTTACCATTCTTCGCGCCGAGGTACTCGACGCGAACGGTCTCAAGCGCATCGGTGGTCCCGGCCTCCGCAAACGCTTTTTCAGCGGCGGAGACAAGTGTTTCGAGCGTGCTTACGAACTCTGCGAGTTGCATGATGCTCACTCACATGCGCAGGAACAAATATATCGGGTAGCCCAGGTTGGCGTACTCGCCTACCTGGGCCGCGCAGCGGCAAGAAGCTTCGCTCCGATGCTGGCGCCCTAGACGGGCAACTGATCCTAGAGCCCCATCGCTGACTTCACTTTGGCGACGATCTGGTCAAACAAGGCCGGATCGGCGATCGCAATTTCAGACAAGCTCTTGCGATCCAAGGTGATCCCGGCTTTATGCAAGCCGAAGATAAACTGGCTATAGCGGATTCCGCGCTCAACGCAGGCGGCGTTCACGCGGATGATCCAGAGGCGGCGATATTCGCGCTTCTTAGCTTTGCGATCGCGGAACGCATAATTTCCGGCGCGAAGCAGGGCTTCTTTCGCGGTACGCGTTAGGCGATTCTTGCCGAACGAGTAGCCTTTGACCTTCTTAAACAAACGACGCTTGCCCTTGGCACGCGCCTTACCATAAGTGGTACGCATTAAAGCACTTACTTCATAAATGCGGTCGCTTCAGGCCTTCAGTTCGGTCGCCGATTAGGCAGTTGACTGAATGTTGCGCCCAAGCACCTGGGTGTGAGATCGCGCGATGAGCGCGGATCCTGTAAAGAAACTAGTAGCTGTATCCGTTCAGAGCCTTGGTAATATTGGCGGTTAGCGCCTTACTAAGGACTGCGGTGCCACGGAGATTTCGGCGACGCTTCTTGGAAACGGCGACGGCCAAATGGCTTGTTCCGGCCTGGCGATGCTTGATCTTGCCCGTGGCGGTGACGCGAAAACGCTTTTTGGTACCCTTGTGGGTCTTCATCTTGGGCATGACAAACACTCGCTTTTAAATCTATATACCGTAATGCTTTACGGCCATTTCGACTAGCTCAAAGGCAACACACATAGACAACCGGAAGCCCCGCATTTTAGGGGCTTTTCGGGAAATGTAAAAGGGGAAACGACGAATCGGGAGAGGAACTTCGTTAAGTCGGCAACGTAATTCCCATGTCTGGAGCTTGTTGCGTCAGATAGACTGAGAGAGGTGACGGTCCGTTCTAGGAGAATGTCGATGGTTGCAACTTATTCCGCAGTGATTCAAAAAGATGGCGATTGGTGGATCGGCTGGGTTGAGGAGGTTCCGGGCGTCAACTCCCAAGGGGAAACTCGAGAGGAGTTGATCGAAAATCTGCAAAGCGCGCTCGAAGAAGCGATTGAGATGAACCGAGAGGAGGCGAGGGCCGCTGCCAACGGCGCTTATGAAGAAGTGAGCCTTTCGGCATGAAGCGACATGAGTTGCTTGAGCACCTCCGCCAGAACGGCTGTAACCTTGTACGTGAGGGCGCGAGACATTCCTGGTGGGGAAACCCGAACAATGGTCAGCGTTCAGCGGTTCCCAGGCACACTGAAGTTCCTAACAACCTTTGTAAGAAAATCTGCAAGGACCTTGGCATTCCGCCGCCGTACTGACTTGATTTCAAACTCGCGATCCGCCCCTAGTGTTGCACTACCTCATCATCATCGAACCAGGCCAAACGAGTTTCGGCGCCTATGTACCAGACCTCCCAGGCTGCGTCGCTGTCGGGGAAACGAAGCAGGAAGCAGTTGAATTGATCCGCGACGCGATCGAATTACATCTCGAAGATCTAAAGCAATCTGGTGAGCCGATTCCTGAGCCGCGTTCTCAAAGCGAGTTGGTTGAGATTCATTCCTAGATTCTGAACTGATGATTGTCGCGAGCACCACCCGCGAAGCTTAGGCTAGATGGGCACCGATCGATCAGTATTTGCGGAGGCAGTCGACAGATTTATTCGGAATCGCTGCTCATCCGCTCCCGCTCCGCCAGCAGCGCTTGAAAAGTTGCGCCCGCCGAAGGTTGGTCGAGTAGGCTTGGGCCCGGTTTGTCGCTTTTGCGGCGTTTCGCTTCGATGGGTGCTGCCTCAGGCGCTTGCTTTAGTTTTGCCTCGAACTTGCTGTCGGCCTTTAGGGGGCTTTTGGCGGTGAGCGTCGCTAGTGATGCTTGGATCGCCCAGTAGAGGGCGACGATGAAGGCAGCGCCTGCGCCGAAGAAGGTCCAGTCGCTCTTGTAGTTCACGCAGACATAAAGCAGCCCGATCGCGCAAGTCATGGCGACAACAACGACAACCCATTTTTCGTTGGCGGTTTTGGCTTTGTTGGCTTGTTGATAATTTTGGATGTTGGCGTTTGCCGAGGACAAGGCCAATTCACGAAGTGCGGACAGATCAGAGCTTTTCTCTGGGGCCGCACCTTTGGGTGTGTATTCAAATTCGCCCTCACTGTGCTCAGGACGCGACTCACGTCTTTTCGCGGCTTCGGCTTTGGCTCGCTGGAGGTGCTCGGCAACGGCCATTGCGCCGGTGACTTCGCCGCCAGTGGAGCCGGAGACTCGCTGAAGGAGCCGCTCCATGTAAGCGTCGATCGATTCTTCTTCGTTCTCAACT
>JBKJSI010000112.1:0-6091 GCA_046595915.1 Pirellulaceae bacterium | reverse complement strand
TGCTCACTGGGCGACCTCCGCACGTGGCGGGCAGCGCTATTGAGACGCTGCGGCAAGTAGTCGAGGTAGAGCCGTTAAGCGTTCGTTCCTTGAATCCGGCGATTCCCAAGGATCTGGAAACGATATGCTCGCGTTGCCTTGCCAAAGACCCGCATCGGCGATTTCCTTCGGCGGGAGAACTCGCCGAAGAGTTAGGTCGTTATTTGCGAGGGGAGCCGATTCAATCGCGGCCGGTCTCGAGTGTCGAGCGACTTCAACGATGGTGTAAACGGCATCCCGCTTTCGCCGGACTCACTGCGGCCGTGCTATTGCTGACGGCGATCACCTCCGTGGGCGGCCCGCTCATGGCTTGGAGGCAATCTACTCTGCGGCAGTCTGCCGAAACGAATGAGAATCGTGCGAACCACTTGGCCCTGGCGGAGGGAAAAGCGAAAGAGGAAGCCCAGCACAATGCCCAGGCGCTCCAGGCGGAGAAAATGCGCAGTGACCGAACACTCTATGCCCGAACGGTGTCGCTCGCGTTTGGTCAATGGCAAGAAGGCAATCTAACGGTAGCCGAAGATATACTGGCCTCCCTTCCCGCGAAACAACGCGATATGGAATGGGATTATGTTGACTCTTTGTGCCGCCAACACCGGTATCGGTTTGCGGGAATGAAGTCGATGCCACGATTCGTCGCCGCCATTGAGGGAACTGATTTTGTTTTGGCGGCTGGCTCCGTCAGCGAGTTCGCGAGAGATGCGAGGATTTACTTGTGGAAACATTCAGTCGACCAGCCAGTTGAAATTCGAGACATGCTAGGACTGGCGGCCACCACCAATGGGAAGCGAATCGCCGTCACCATGGCGGATCACGCACAAAGGATTCACATCCTCGATTCCGTGAGTGGGGTGAAAATCTGCGAATGTGAGGGTCATCCGGGAGGTACTCATTTCGGATCCTTTGGAGGCCTCGACGAGAATCAACTGGTAACCGTCGGTCGGGATAAGTCGGTCAAAGTATGGAATGCGGTCACCGGCGAGTTAATACATGTTTTGGAGACGCCGGAACGGCGTCAATTGTCGCCTGCGGCGCTTAGTCCTGATGGAACGCTCGTCGCCTGGCGTCGAGCGGACGACGGGACCATTGAAGTCCGAAGAGTGGGTGCGGTTCAGAGAGATGGGCAACCGACTCCGAGATCACAAAACGAGCAACGTCAAGAAATCGCGGGCTTGAGTTTGCTTCGCGGCGGGACATCGCCGATCTGCTTTTCACCCGACGGCGGACTCTTGGCCGTCGGCAGTAAGGGCGAGGTGGAGCTTTACCGAACAAACGATCTCTTGCTCGCGGGACGACTCACGGGCTTTCGAGGGGGCGCTAAGTCTTTGGCATTTTCGCCCAGCGGGCGGCATTTGGCGGTAGCCAGCGACGAAAGCAAAGTTCGGATTTTTGACGTGAACCGAATGAATGAACTCACCTCACTGACGGGGCACGGAATTGGCGTCATTTATGGAATCACGGCGGTCGCCTTCGACAAAACGGGTGAGCATGTTATTAGCGGCGGCGCGGATCAAGTCCTCAAAGTCTGGGACGCCTGGAGCGGTGAAGCGACGCCGCATTTGACCGCACTTGGGGACCAAGTGCAGCAACCTCCACCTAGTCAATTGATGGACTACGCGACTGGCATGTCATCGGCCGTCGAGGATGTAAAGCTTCGTCAGGATGGGAGACTTCTGGTTGCGGCCGGCGCGGACAAGTCGGTGCGGGTCATCGATCTCGAAACGAAGCAGGTGAAACGGGAGTGGCTACAGCTAGAGCAACCGATGGCAACTGTTGACCTGGATCCTCAAGGAGAGCGAGTGATCGCCGGCGCCGGCGGTGTCAATGTGCGGACACCCGGTTTTGTGATTGCCTGGAAGCTCGAGGATGGCAAAGAACTGTGGCGGCAAAGCAGTGTCGCGGGCCCCGTTCGCCGCGTCGCAGTTGGCGAAGACGGAAGTCGGATCGCCGTCGCCGTTGGAAGCCAGGTCTCTGCGACGGGAGAAGTATTTGTCTTGAATGGCGCGGATGGGAGCGTCGTTTGGCGGAGTCCGGCGTTGCCAAGTTCAACGCGCGACCTGGCGATGCATCGCAAGGGAAATTGGTTTGCCACGGTTGGAGGCGAGGGAATCGCCATTTGGAAATTGGAAACCGGCGAGGTCCGTAGGATCGCGCAAGAACGGACATTCATTTCGGTAGGGATCAGTGAGGATGGCAAGAAGATCGCCGTGGGCGGGGCGGACTGGAATGTGCGACTCTATGACGTCGAACAGGGAAAGGAGATTTGGTCTAATTTGAGCCACCATGGCGCCGTCACTGCGATTGCATTTGCCTCTCATGATCGACGCATTGTTAGCACATCGATCGATTCCACCACCCACGTCCGCGATTCAGAATCGGGCGAACCGATCCTGAGGCTGCCTGGCGCTGGTGAGCAAAATCTTTGTTTAGCTGTTTCGCCTCAGAGCAACCTTTTGGCGGTTGCCGGCTTCGACCCCAACGTTTCGCTCCGAACTCTCCGGCGTAGGGAAGGAAATCACTCTTCTTCGAGCTCAGTGGGGACCGACGTTCGCGCCCAGGACGCCGAGGGCTGGGTAACGCTCTTTGAAGACCGATTCGAACGCGATGCGTTGGGAGATCGCTGGCTTGGTTACGCAGGAAAATGGAGCATCCAGCAGGGCGCCGCTGTAGGCGTGCTCCAGCCGAGTGACTTCGCCGCAGGGGTTCATAACGCGCTGCTCATTAGCAAGCAATTGATTTGTCACGACCACGAAGTGAGCTACGACGTCACGATCGATCAGCCGATGATTGTGGAAACCAAGTTGACCGATTCAGTGCATCAGAACGCTGTTGGAGCGATCTTCATCGGCGTGGCGCCTTCTCCGTTCAACTATGGAGAAAAAGGAGGCGCGCTCTACCGAGAGGTCAACAAGAACTTCGTGATGGAAGCCTCACGGCGAGATGGATCTTTTGAATTCGCTCCCCACCGCGCTTACCGGTTCAAGACTCGCCGTGAAGGCAACAAACTTAGCATGTACATCGACGGCGAACTCTATCGCGAAGCGGAACTACAACATGAAACGCCTCTGCCAGTTGTCAATTTGCACGCCTTGTTTGGCCCACTCGATAGCGAAGTGCGAATTGACAACCTCGTCATCCGGGCGCCCTCGCAACGTATCTCTGAAGTTCGCGCGATTGAGCTACTTGATGACCTGTTTAAGCAACTTGAGCTGAAACCACTCGTGGTGTCGGCGCTGGAACATGACCAAGCACGGCCGATCGAAGTGAAGCGCAAAGCCCAAAGACTAGTGACGATGTGGGCGCAAGAAGATAATTTGATCATTCGTCGCGTCATGGAAATGTGCCTCGATGGAAAGCGAGCTAACGGCGAAACTTTGGCGAACACGGATTTTCAGGTGCTACACGGTTGGCTTGTCTCCTCCGTCAAGATGAAGAGTGAGGGAAGTTGGCGCGCTGCGGCGCTTTGCGCTTGGCGAGCCAAGGACTATTCCAACGCGGAAGCCGCCCAAAAGGAGGCGAACCATCGGCACCTTTCGAGACACGGATGTTCGCATCCGATTGACGCTTCGCTGGAAGTGCTGCTGCTTGCAAACGATGGCAAGTTCAATGAGGCGCGACGACGACAAGCCGACCTGGCGGAATTGAAGCGAGCACAGCATTGGAGAGGAGATCGGCAGGTGGACGATTGGTGTCAAAAAGCGGCGGAAGCATTGACCGTCAATTCGTCTCCCAATCAAGTCACTCTCGATGCGCATTCCGTTAGCGAGAAGGATGCGTCGACCCTGAAAACGCTCGTCTGGGAAATGCAGAGCGCTTTGACGCTTGACGGAGATCCTGAGCCTTTGGCGGCAATCCTTGCGCCGGATGCACTCCGAGTCAACCAACGGCAAGAGGATGATCCCAAGCCGTTTACAATAAACTATACAGACTGGTTGGAAACGGAGCGGCTTTTGGCTCTGAGCGGCGCACCGATTGGCATCCGACTGACCCGGAGTCGGGCTGAGGTTTCTGGTGATGCGGAGCGCCCATCGGTGCTCAGCGAGTTTGTCTTTGAGCTTCCAAATGGGCATTTTCGATGGCGTCAACGCGATCAGTTTCAGCGCGAGGCAGATTCGACCACCCAGCCAGGAGCAGCCAGTTCGAGCTGGAAATTAGTGAGGCAAACTGTGCAAGTGCTTCAAATGACCTTGGGCCAACAGACGTTCTCAGTAGAGCGGGATGGTTGGGCGGAACTTGATGAAAGAGTGGGGGCGGCCCGAAAGGCGGGAGGAGGGATTGGCGAGCTTGCCGCGTTATCGATTTCAAGTCGATTTCAGGAGTGGCTTGATGCTGCGCAGCAGTTGGCTCAACAGAAGCCGGAGTTAGCAAATTACGCAATGCTGGCCGAAGCGGCCTCATCTGCGCATCGCCCTAAGATCCTGCGAGAGGCGGCTGAACAAGTCGTTCGTTTAGACCCCCTGTTCGCGGGTTCGCCCTTCCTTCGCGGTTTTTCCGCCCGTCATTTGATGGCCGCCGAAGAACATGTCCTTTCCAATGGAGTTCGATTGAAAACTCCGAGTTTTTACCAGGTTGCTTCGCTTGAGTTGTTAGCCGCCGGTGAGAATGGCCTCGCAGCTTGGCAGCCTACGCCGGATAGTCTGATTGGGGTCTTGCGAATGCCGATAGCGAATGGCGAAGGCCCCAACGACTTCGAGTTGACGGCCAAGGCGATTTGCGACAACCGTGAAAAAATCTTCGCGGCGACTCGGTTGCGAAACCGATCCAGAACGATCTCCGGGCGCCAGGCGGCAGATTTCATCCACCGGGCTTCGGGCATTGGGCGAGCCTTGTCTGGACCAGGTCAAGGCCAGCCCACGGTTCAGCGATTCGTGCTGATTGAAATGCCGGGAGAAATCACGGCGATTTTGTTGAGCGCGTATGAGGGTGAGTTTATGTTGCGCAACAGTGAGTTCGAGCAAGTAATTCAAACGGTCCGAGTCACGACGAAGTAGCTCACCCGCATGGAAGTTGACGTAGCAGACCCTGGCGCGGTGTCAACAACCGGCTCAATCGGCGGACCTTCACACCACTTCACCGCCAACTCGGAATTCCCAAACAACGCGGCACGTTGCTGACATCGCGATCCGTTTTGCCCAACCAAATTTGAAGCCGCGCCAAGGACGCCAAGAGTCGGCATTCAAGGAATGCCGACGGACGGAAAAGTGTTCCAAGCGTTGTCGTTATGAGAAGCTTGGGGGGTTATCGAAGGCGAACGACCAATAGAAGAACGGGCTTCTTCACACCTATCGAAAGCTCGTTTTCACTTCAGGGCGATTGAGCACCACTACGTTCCTATTCCGAAGGGGATGCCGATGAAATGTGTCCGTATCTGGATCGACATCCTTTCAGTCCGGGGTAGCGTGAGGGGAACTTGTTTTTTCCTTTGCTTCTCACGGTCCAACTATGCCCTCTTCTTTCAAGACCGATCGAATGACGTTATGGCGGAATTTGATTGCACGTCGAGAATCGCGTCAACTGACGGTGCTCGCGGTGCGAGGAGGCGGGAGTCTCGCCTGTTTCTTATTTCTATTGGCGGTGCAAGTTCCTCGCCGATGCTCAGCACCGGAGTCCGGAGTCTAGTTCCGCCAAACTAAGGACATTTCTGTCCAGCCCGGGTGTTTTCTAGGAGTCCGGTATTAAAACCTTCAGCCAACAGGAACGACTGCCTTTCGGCGACTCCACTCGTCGCGTTGCTCTGTACTCGTTGAAGGAAGTTGGAGAGCCTGGTGATCTTGTCGTCTATTGCTCAGACGGCCAAAACACCGGGGCGTTTGCACAACAATTTTATAGCGCGACCGGAGCCGATAAAATTTGGTTCGTTGGAGTGGATTGTTCGCCCGAGTGTCGCGATGCGGAATACGTGATCGGACGGGATGATTCTAGTTTTGCCCTGCACGAATCGTTTTTCGCGACCACGGTGGTGAACTGGGCCGCCAAGTCCATTGGCATCCAACACGCGAGGGATCGATCGGCGGTATTTGGATTCTCCTGCGGTGGGGCGTTCGCTGCTTCG
>JBKJSI010000888.1:0-4347 GCA_046595915.1 Pirellulaceae bacterium | reverse complement strand
CGATCGCTGCACGACACACTTGGCAACCGTGCGAGAACGACTGAATTCCTGCAACACGATTTGCTGCTTCTCACTGATACGAATCTTCGCCGCCGTCCCTGGCATTGATGGATCTCCAGCCTCACAATCGAGGGTTGACGGGAAATATGGGATTTTCCGGTTTCATGAAACCCCGTTTCCGAGATGTGGCACTAGTGCGGTTATTGGGCGTTGCCTATCCATCACTCGCCAAAAGCCAAGAAACAAGGCGATGATGAAAATCAGAACGAGCAGCCCGCCAAGCGTGAATCGAGGTTTTTCCAATTTGACCGCTCCCTCACTAAGCTCGTCGATTGTGCCATATTGAGTTATAGCTCTGCTGGCCGCCCGCCGGTCCCCGAAAATCGTGGGCTAACGCACTCGCAAAGACTACAGGCTTAACCATCGGTGGCAGGATGGCGAAGTTGAATATCAATCGTTTGAATACGACAGGTCCAAGCCGTATCAGGAAGCACTAGATTTCATCCAACGCGAAACCGCCCACCATCGGAATTAGGCTCGCGCGGAGACCAACGGCAAAGTGGCAATACTTACTTCTTCTTCCCCAGCTTCACGGCCGCAACCGCCGCCTTAAAAGCTTCGAGATCACCGGCGAATACGTTTTCGAGCACATTGGCTACAACTGCTGACCGCATCTCCGCCTGGCTCAAGGCTGGTGTGTAACGGAAAGCTCTGCCTTCTTCCTTGCGCGTGGCGAGTCCTTTTTCGAACATCACGCTGAGTAGGCTCATTACCGACGTGTAAGCCGGCTTGTTGGAGTGATCGCCCTTTTCTAGGTACTCGCGGACCGTGGCGGAACCCTGTTTATGGAGAAAGTTCAGGGCGCGAGTCTCCGCGGGAGTCGGAATTGGTAGCGTTGGGCGGGCCATGCTTTTCTCGTTCTAGTTGTAGGTTGGCAACGGCATCGGAACATGCGAATTGTAAACCTTGGCTGCCAGCTTGCTACTTCTCCATTCGCTGCCTCTGCGATTTCTAGAAATATTCCGTCCGGTGAATTGCCGTGCTGACAATGACGGTCGTTTCTACCTCTGTCCGAGGCAGACAAGGAGGTCAGACCTTGGGGTTAATCACGGTTTCGTGACCCAGGAATTGACAGATGAATGTGCTCTTTTGTTGGCTTCTACGAGCCATTCGCGCCCTTGGCGTGATCCTTATCTCGATCCTCATTGCTCTGATTTTGCCCAGCAAGGCGATGAGGGCGGACGAGCCCTCTGTTAGCCGCGTTTCGACGGCTGCCCGCATTCAGCGGGTCGAAACGCAAATGGAGATGGTGGAGAGCGTCATCGGTGATCTGGTTTCGAAGGTCGCCCATTTGCAGTCCAGTGTGGAGCGACTTGAACTGCGGACTTCTTCCGAACATTTCGGATTGACCCAGCTTCTGAGATCAGAGGTTCTGCGTTTGCAAAGTGAGCTTGCGAATGCTCAGCAAGAGCAGCTTGCATTACGCCGCGAGGTGACGGAGGCCAAAAGCAACGCAGAGGCTAAGAAGATCGAAGGACGGCCTTTACGGAATTCCGCTTCTGGCTCCACGAGTAAGACCCAAGGGATATTCAGCTACAGCGGCCGCTATCGCACTCCGGCCGGAGAGGTCATCGAGATCGAGCAAATCGAAAATGAACTTCATCTGCATCACAAGTCAGGGGCAAACGAGGGAACTTGGGTCTACCGCCAAGAGATTGGTCGCCCATTTTTTGTGTGTCAAGGCAAACCGCCTTCGATGGTCGACTCGGGAATTCGCTATGGCGCCACCAGCATCGTTCTGATGCCGATCGCCGACAACACGCTCAAGTTCGTCGCCATGCTGAAGGACTATGGCCGCCCTGAAATGCGGCTTCGCGACTATCACGAGCCCCTCGAGCGGCTCGATTGATTCACCACATTCCGAATTCCCGCTAGGAATGGTCCCCGTTTTAAAAGTGTGCACTTTTACGAGGGATGCTTTGAATGCGGGCGTAATTCTGAGGGAGTATTGGTCATGAGGAAGATGGTTCTGTTTATTGTAGGTGTGATTCTGATCGCCTCTTCGCTGGTCTCGTTGGACGTTTCCAACGTTCGAGCACAGGAGCCGGGGGCAAAGGCTCAGATCAAGTCTAAGGCCGACGAGACTCAAATCTCGCCAGATGAAATGAAGGTCAAAGTCGAAGTCTGGCGGGACCGTGTCCGAAAACGACTGGAAGATATCGATCGGCTCTCGAAGTCGCTCGATATGAAAAAGGTATCATCGCAGAAGGTCGCCGTGAGCGAGTTGCAAGCTTTGCTGATGGATCTCGACGAGGAAGCAAAACTAATCATCGAAGCCTATAGTGGCTTCGAACCTGATTTTCGAATTTACCGCCAGGCACTTCAGAGTGCTCCGGCTGTTTTCGAGCAGAAGGCGATGGAACTTGAATCGAGGGCCACGACAAAGAAATCGTCGCAACTCCAAGAGGCATACGCGGATTTCGCTTCCCATGCTAGGAAACTGGCCAGGTCCTTCGCGGATCAAGCGCAAGGTCTTGATGGAGTCGAAGTCGAGGTCGCTAAGCGGATCGAATTTGTGAAGGAGAGTCGCGAATTTATTGCCGATGTCCAAGGCCTGCTGGCGGCGATTCCCACGCAGGGCGGTGTGGAAACGGAGCGCCTTGTTACCAGAATCAACCAGTATACGGATGGCCTCGTACAGGCGATTAACGCCATGCGAGGAATCGCCGACAAGATTGGCGAACCCGCTTCTAAGGCGCTGCCTGCAAGCCCCAATCCCAATCCCTTGGACAAGCTTCAAGGCCATCGGGATCGGTTGAAGCAGCTTGGCGGGACATGAGTTGTGAGGTTAAGGACTTTTGAGCCGGCTCGATTGGATTACCCCACCGAGCCGGTATTTTTCGTGCGTCACGAGGGAGTCGCAGCTTTTCGGAATTGCATCGTTCTGAAAAGCGCTCTGCGAAGGCCATAACTATTGGCTACCTTCGCATTGGAAACCCAAGCTTCGATCGACCTCCTCATGAGCGCGACGGGAAGTGAGCCTTCGGAATAGCACTTCTGCTTCCAGCGCCGACGCCTATGAAACCGGCTGATACAGTTACTCGATAGCCGGATTTCATTTGGGGAGATTCGAAGGCCCAGAAAAGTCAGCGAACGCGTACAAGGCCCCACGTGTGACTTATGAACATGAAGCACCAGACGCTGCTGCGACAATTGAGGGTCGATTGCCCTTCTCCAACTCCATAGCGTTTGCTTGTCATCAGAAAAAAGCACCAGGTCGTCCGCATAGCGCACATATCCCGGCGCCTTCAGCTCTTCTTTGATGAAGTGATCAAGGGGATCGAGGAGCACATTGGCAAAGAACTGGCTAGTTAGATTGCCGATGGGCAATCCTCTCGGGCGAATTGCAGCGAATAGATCATCGCCTGCAAACCACCGCGATGGAGAAGGATCAACGGAAACTCCTTCGCCAGAGGCAATGACGCGAACGAGCAATTCCATCAATGGCGGATCGCGAATTCTCTTCGCCAATAACGCTGCCAAGACTTCGTGATCGACGCTAGGAAAAAACTTGACGATGTCGGTCTTGAGGCAATAGCGAAATCGCCGCATATATCCTTGCGCCCGCGAGATCGCCCGATGTGTTCCTTTTCCCTTTCGGCAAGCGTAGCTATCGAAGATGAAACGACGCTCGTAAATGGGCTCCAGGATGTTGACAATGGCGTGATGTACGACCCGATCACGAAATGGCGCGGCGCTAATGATCCGCGGCTTAGGATCGCGGATTTCAAAATGGCGGTAAGCGCCGGAAAGATAGATTCCTTCGATCAATTCGCGCTGGAGCAGAAGCAATTCGCTTTCCCAGCGTAGATCAAACTCTATGGCGCCTCGCCGAAAACGTTTTCGGCGGCGGCATTTACGGTAGGCGAGAAGCAGGTTGTCCCAAGAAACTAGCTGCGCCCAGAGATTGCGAAAACTCTTCATGGCGCTGCCCCCGTCGACATCGAAAACAGCGGGCGGGGACGTTCGCCTTGTTATTGAAAACAGGGCTACCAGCCCCAGCACGCCGCCGTGGATTTGGCCCCGTCGGCCTGGCGCGAGGAACTTGGTCTTCCTGGCCGCGCGTCAGTTCGGGTTCCGGGGGATGAGCCTGTCGTCCTCTTGGCACGGGCCGGGCGTGCTGGCTTCGCAAAGGAAGTGCAGACCCGACATCTGGCGAGTGCGAACGATTGCGGGGATACAATCGACAATCCACACAAACGAAAGCCGTTGTTGTGGTTGAAGTTGTCAGGCTCGTTGTCGTTGCGGTTTGCACACCGCAAGTTGTCAGCGTGGTTGTTGTTGAAC
>JBKJSI010000539.1:0-2646 GCA_046595915.1 Pirellulaceae bacterium | reverse complement strand
CGCCAAAAACCTGTCCAAACTGTCCAGCACGCCTTGCCATGGATTCACGCAACGTCAGTGGCTGCTCACGCCGGCCCGCTCGACACTTTGCGTGGAGAAAATGACGGATCGCTGTAGTCTTGCGACGAACGAAGTGCAGGGCGTCCAGCATCCTCGGCGTCGATCATGCAACAACGAGTTGCAATTACGCCGGTGAGCAGTCGGCGACAAGCACGCTACATCGCGCTGAACCGACATCACTTCCCCGCAGTCGAAGATGCAGGTTGCTTCAGGTAAATCACCGACATTTGTGACCGCATGCCGAATTGGGACGGTGATCGGCGACATTGCAGGGGTCTCTAGAAGGCAAGGGTCGGCGAGGCCACAGCACGCTTCCTGGAGCAAAGCTGCCCAGGCTCTCAAATATGGTGTGAGAGCAGGCACGATGCGGCCTGTAGCCGGCGACATCCGCTGAAGGGATCAGTCCCCATGTCGTTGCTGCGGAACCCACGGCGAAAGTGATCGCTCCAAGAAGGTGTGGCAATTACACAAACGAAGCAATTGAAGCAATTGGCCTCGTCGCAGGATTGTCCACCTTAGGTCAACGTTCCTTTTGGCTTCCTCGATGCCCTCGCATGGGGCTGCTTGTTCTACGGTGCGATAACCGGCCCACTGCCCGTCGCCATGAGCGTGATCCAAATGGCTGCTGAACTGCTGAGCTTCAGCGATGTATCGTCCGCGGCGATGAGCATGCTGATGAACTGGCCAGCTTTCCGGCAGGGATGTTCAACACGTGGAGCCGCTCCGGGCCACCGCTGACAGGTCAACATTCGGATTGCCACGAATTACTAAGAGGGCGGGCACCGCACCTTCAAAGCCGCCTTGGATCTGGGCGAATGCTATTTGCAGCCTAGATAACCTGGCCCCTTTTTTCTTATCTGAGGCCACGCCGGCAAAAAGTGTGTCAGCACTCGCCACTGCGCGTTGGTGGGGCATTAAGCTTCCTAAACGAGCTACCAGGATGCGCCTTCGAAAAGCTAAAAGCACAGCCGCGGCAAGGATTTAAGGCCATCTCTGAGGCTCCCAAGCCCTGGTTGTCAGGTCGGCGGGACTTGGGTAAGTCGCCTAAATGGGCTCTGAAAAGCAACACCTTGTAGAGGCATGATGTTGCGGCAGACTTCGGGGACCATGATCAGGGTGTTCAGCCCGTTGTGCGGGAAGAAGCCGTCGCCCAGGAACACGATGCAGCCGTGACGGGCCCCGATAGCAGCGGCATTCTTCTTTACCAATCCAGATTGAGTGGTGTCTTCGGCTGTTTGTCAGTGGCTGTCTCCATTGGGGGGGGTGCTAAGATCTTGTCGTCGAGAACCTCGCGGAACCGGTAAGAGCAGCCGCCCATGCACCCACCTTCCCCCGTGACAGACCAAGAATTACTTCGTCAACTGCTGGAAGCCTGGGTAGAAGCCCAAGCACAGGGCCGACCGCGCTCTCCCTCTGAACTATGCGCCGACCGTCCCGACCTGCTCGGGCCGCTCGAAGATAACATTGCGCAGATGCAGCGCGGTGAAGGAGGTCCACCGCAACGATCCGATTTTACCGATGGCCCCACCGCCAATTTCACCGGCAAACAGGACGACACCCATTTCTCCGGGCCGCCAGCGAAATCGCCAGCGCCTTCCGATCCCAGCGCAGAGTTCCTTAAGGGAGAGTTCGCTGGTTTCAAGCTCAAGGGCATCCTGGGCGAAGGTGGCTTCGGGACGGTGTATCTCGCTGAAGATATGAGGCTTCAGCGCAAGGTGGCTCTCAAAGTCATGCACGCCGCAGCGCTGGCCCGCGATGGTGCTCGTGACATGTTTCTCGCCGAGGCGAAGGCGCTCGCCTCGGTACAGAACGATCATGTCGTGCCTGTCTTCCAAGTCGGTGAGGCGGAAGGACAACTCTTCTTGGTCATGCCGCTCCTGGCGGGCGAAACACTCGCTTCGCGACTCGAGCGCACGGGCGCATTGCCAATCGCCGAGGTTCGCCGCATCGGGCGCGAAATCGCCGATGGCCTCGCCGCTATCCATGCCAAGGGACTAATCCATCGCGATCTCAAGCCCGCCAATATCTGGCTCGAGGCAGATACGCAACGCGTTAAAGTCCTCGATCTGGGGCTGGCCCAAGACCCGCAAACTAGCAGCGAGTTGATGGCCGGTACGCCTGCGTATATGTCGCCCGAACAGGTTGCAAACGCAGAACTCGATTTTCGCTCTGATCTGTTTAGTTTGGGCACGGTGCTTTACGAATGCGCCACCGGCCGCCGCGCTTACTCGCGCTCCAGCGTTAAGGAAATTTTGCGTGCGATTCGAGAAGACGCGCCGCCCTCACCTTCCAAAGCGAATCCGGCGATTCCAAGCCAGCTCTCCTCGGTGATTGAACAGTTGCAGCGCAAGAGCCCTGTGGAACGTCCTAGCTCTGCGCGAGCGCTGCAAGCCCTACTCAGCGATGAACTGACGCCCCCAAAAGGAGCGACCGCGCGCTGGCCCCTTTTCGGGGGCGCGGCTTTGGCATTCTTGGTGGTGGGTTTATTGATTTGGCAGTCCCTACCCCAAGCGACAAAGACAATTTCGCAACCGACTTCGGACGCCCCCTCAAAATCGATCAACCCCGCCGAGATCGGCCCGCCGC
>JBKJSI010000511.1:0-3607 GCA_046595915.1 Pirellulaceae bacterium | reverse complement strand
CTTGTTCGCCGAGGCATCCGGTTGGCTGGACAAGACGCTGTTGAAGGTTGGGGATCGTGGCAAACTCATGCTGCCGGAGGTGGTTGGAGCGAGCCTGCCGGTGTTCCTCATGATATTTCTGCCGCTGTTGATTGCGGCTCTCTTCGCTATCGACCGATTTGCGGCCCGATGAGTCGGGCGACGACGGCGTTTGACCACAGGAGCAAAACATGGCAAGGTTCGTTCGACTAACAGCGGCGCTTGGCTTCCTCCTGGGAATCTCGCCATCCGCCGCTGCTTGTCCGTTTTGCGATTCCAGCACTGCGGAGCAAGTTCGAGCAGGTATTTTTAATTCCGACTTCGGCTATCACTTGGGTGTTGCGCTGGCACCGTTTCCCATTTTGATTGCCGTGATGGTCCTTATTTATTACTGGCCCACCAGTCGGCCCGTAAAGCGGAGCGGCGAAAGATTGCCGGCCTCAAGCACCTTGCCGACAACATCGGAGCCCACATGAATCACGAAACCACCCGGCGTCCCCTGATTGCAGCCGGAACGGCTCTCGGAATCGGCATGGGAGGCTTCATCGACGGCATCGTGCTGCATCAGTTCCTGCAAGTTCATAACATGCTTTCGGCCAAATACCCGACGCGAGGCATTCCGCCGGAGCAACTAGTCATCCACCTTCAGATCAACATGTTCTGGGACGGCCTCTTTCACGTGTTGACGTGGGTGATGACTGCGGTCGGGCTGGCGCTTTTATGGCACGCCGTCCGTCAACGGAATGCCCTTCTGTCTACAAAAACGCTCCTGGGCGCAATGATCTTCGGTTGGGGGCTATTCAATCTCGTGGAAGGAGTCATCGATCATCACATTCTGCACATTCATCATGTGACGGAGACCGATAATCATTTCCTCTGGGATCTAGCCTTTTTAGCGTCCGGAGTAGCGATGATCGGGGGCGGGTGGTTGGTGATTGGACGTCAAAACGATTTGAACGTACCTGCCAGGGCGTCCGCGCTATGAAAGTGACCATTCTTCACACGAACGATCTGCATGGCCATCTTGCTCCGTGGCAAGGCTGGGAAGGTGATCTGAAAGGCAGAACCATCGGCGGCTTAGGCGTGCTCGCGGGCGCGATTGCTGCTGCGCGGTCCGAAGCCGGCAGCGAATGTCTATTGCTCGATGCCGGCGATCTCATTGGCGATACCATGATCGCCGACCTGACCAAAGGCAAGGCACTCATTGCGGCATTAAACCACCTGCGATACGACGCACTGACGATCGGCAACCATGAACCCGATTTTGGAATGGATGTCCTGCGAGAACGCATTAGGGAAGCACAGTTCCCCGTGGTGGCTGCGAACATTCTCGCCGAAAAAGACAACTCTCTCTTCACGAAGCCATACACCATGAAGCAGGTGAACGAAGTTCGTGTGGGGATTCTGGGGCTCGCCTATGCCAAGACGGCACGAACAACCGCTTCGAAAAATGTCTCCAAGGTGAAATTTGAATCTCCTCAACCTGCCGTTGAAAAGTTTCTGCCCCTGCTTCGGGAGGAAGGTGCCGAAATCATCGTTGCCCTTTCCCACCTGGGACTGAGCGGCGATGAGCAGCTCGCGCGTGCTGTCACAGGCATCGACGTGATCGTCGGTGGGCATAGCCACAACCGGATGGAGAAAGTGCAGCGGATTGGAGACACACTGATCGTTCAGGCGGGCGCACACGGGTCGGATTTAGGACGGCTCGACCTCATCATTGAAAAGGGCAAGATCATCGACCACCGGCGTACGCTGGTACTTCTCGATCACAAACGCGTACCGGCAGATGACGCCGCCCATCGCTTCGCTGAGCAACTGCTTGAACCGTATCGCGCAGCGCTGGACGAAAGAATTGGTCGCGCTGATGACTGGCTGGTGCGTGCCCAGACCCTCGCGGAAACTCAAGCTCGCAAACGCGACGAGGAATCACCGATCGACTCCTTGTTCGCCGACATACTCCGGGCCGAGACAAGATCTGACATCGCATTTCTCCCTGGCGTTGGGTACGGCGTCGCCATTCCACCTGGACCCATCACGGCGGCCCAGCTTCGTCAATTGATTCCCCACGATGGCAAGGTTGTGACCATACGTCTACCAGGGGCCCGGATCATCGAAATCCTTGAACAAGCAGTGGAGAACGTCTTCACGGACGATCCCATCGTTAAAGTTGGAGGAATGATTCAACTTTCGGGACTGCGTTTTAAATATCGGGCGAACAATGCGTATGGGCATCGAATCACCAGGATCGAGCGAACGGTCGGCCGATGGAATCCAGCCGACGAGTTTTTAGTCGCGACAAATTCGATGATGGCGCAAGGCGGTCATAACCAAAATGCGTTTCGGCACGGCACCTTGGTATCCGAGCACACTTCCGAGTTCGAAATGATCAAGCAAGCCTTCAGGCGGAGCTCGGGGGTGAAAACACCTGCGAGTGGCCGAATCGAACGCGAGCGAGAATCCAAATGAAATACTTCGCAAACAGGAGAGTGATAGCATGAACCGGATTTGGCCCGCACTTCTGATCGGTGCAATCGCTGTGACTTGCGCTGAAGCCGAACCGCTCCAGAATTCATCGAAGGAGAACCAGCCGATGCTCAAAGCAGTCATTCACGTCAATTTTGGAGATCCGGAGCGCCAGAAGCATGGATTGAATAACATCGAGAACATCTTGAAAGAGGTGGGCGATGCGCAGATCGAAGTCGTTTGCCACGGCGAGGGTATTTCACTGGTGGAAAAGAAAGCAAAGCTCGCCGATTCGGTTCAATCGCTAATGAAGCAAGGCATCCGCTTCGTCGCCTGTGAAAACACTATGAAGAAGAAATCCCTCAGCAAGGGCGATCTGGTGGCAGGCACCACTACGGTTCCGTCCGGAGCGGTTGAGGTCATCCGAAAGCAGGGCGAAGGTTATGCCTATTTTCGGCCCTAAACTTGGACTCTCAGTGCCCACTTCGGGAAACACGTGCGGCAAGCATGAATCGTAGGCCAACCCCGACCGCTACAAACATGGCGAGTGCAGACACTGCCCTTTTCAAATCGCACCTTCTCGACCCTGCTCCTCGATACGGCGTTCTGTAGAATGGCGGCTATCGGGCATGCTTGGGAATTTGTGTGGAAACGCTGGCTCGCCATCTCGATGGCGGTTCCGCTCGAACTTGGACACTCAAACGAAGGCTACAAAAAAGGGGCGGCTCGCTGGACAGCGATCTGTTTTGCCTACTCCGGGAACAGCATTCCTCACTTCACGAATTGTGATTCCAAAACGCAGTGCAACTATGGGCGACACGAACGGCAACACCTTCCTGCGGTACAGCATCGCTGTCGTTGCCGTCGTCTTGGCCGTGGCGCTGCGGCTACTCCTCGATCCCGTGCTGAACGAACGCTTGCCTCTCATCACGCTGTTCGCCGCCGTGACTTTCGTGGCATGGTACGGGGGCCGGGGGCCTGCGACCGTTGCCCTGGTGTTGGGCTTGGTGGCGGTGACGTTCTTCGTGCTGGAGCCTCGTTACTCGCTGGCAATCGAGCATCACGAAGACATCTTCGGCCTCGTCTTCTACGCCGTCATCGGCGCTGGTTGCATCGCCCTCTTCGA
>JBKJSI010000372.1:0-13443 GCA_046595915.1 Pirellulaceae bacterium | reverse complement strand
CGAGGTTCGTCGCTAGAACGTAGGTGCTGCGCTCCATGGGCTGGGGGATGAACTTGGTTAGCATTTGCTTGAACGCGGGCCGCGCCATGACGCTGTGCTGGACACCGAAGAGGAGGGCGAGGCTGAGGTTGATCGCGATGGCTACTGTAAGCGAGCCCTCTAAGGGGCCGTCGAGCGTCGTTGGGGTCAAAAATCCGCCGATGAACCCCACGGCGTACATAAAGACGCCGAAGAAGATCGCGTAAGCCATTACGCCGTAAGCCAATACAAAAATCCTTTGCATAACACGCCTCGGGTTTTTAAGAGTGGTGTGGGCGATTCGATATTTGCCCCTACCTCACCAGCGGATTCCCAGAAAAGTCGTGTCGCGCATCTCGGAAATTTTTTGCCCCCTAGATTAGGTGTTCGTTACACGCTCAAAATTTCGGCCGAAATATCGTTTGCCGCCGTAGATCGGTGCAAAAAAAGTATCGCTTCCCGATTGACCATCAATGGAAAAGCCGTATCGAACGGTCGATTGCGAAAAGGCGAAGTAGTCATTTCCTGCGCCCAGGTTAACGTAGACGTCGTCCACCTTGGAAACGGTGATTTCGACGCGGTCATTGCCTCCGCGGGTGTTGACGCGGACTTCATCTTTGATCGTCGAGCCATTCACAGCAACGTTGTCCAAGTCGCCGCGATTCACTGTCGTGGGGTCATAGATGCTCAGGTCATCGCCAATGGTCGAACCGCCGATACAGGTTTTGTCTTGTCCCGTCCCGGTGTTGATGTTGACATGGCGACCGGTCTGCACCTGGCGGAACATGACCCAGTCATTTCCGGAGCCAGCGTCAACATAGACTTCATCGGCGACCTTGGCCGTGACGCCGTTGCCATTGCCGAGGTCAATCTGGTCGTTGCCTCCATAAAGATAAACGGCAACGTCATCGGTGATGCGAAAGGTAGCGGAGCCGCCGACGCGCCCGTTGATGCTGGTAGGCGCTCCGCCGGTGTATTCGCCGTAGACCGTGACCGTGCCGTTGCTGTTGCCGCGGACGGCAACGTGGTTTGAGGCATTGTCGCCGACGATCATCAGGTCGCCGGAATTCATATAGGCCGCGACGTTGCCGGCCATCATCGACCGGTTTTCTAGCGTTTCGAGTTTTGGTTGACGGCTCGCGAACTTGGGGGACTTCATGGCTCTGCTCCGATTTGCGGTTTTTCCCGGAAGCACACGCTCCCGACACCCCTAACCTCCGCGTGGGCGCGATTGCCCCGACAGGATTGCCTAGGAAAATCGGGAGATTTTGCTAATTGGCGTTGCTCTCCTGGCCGGCTTACAATCTCGTTTCGTCTTAAAGCCAATCCCACAAGGACTTTGAGCAAAGAGTATGACGAGCAGCGACGATTCGGTAACCAATTGGCTTGTCGCCCTAAAAGAGGGGGATTCTCAAGCGGCGGGCGAAATCTGGAACCGCTACTACGCCCGACTCGTCGCGGTCGCGCGGCGTCGCCTGGGCTCATCTCCTCGGCGTACCGTTGATGAAGAAGATGTAGCCCTTTCCGCTATGGACCACTTCTTTCGCGGTGTTGAGGATGGCCGGTTTCCCAAATTGGATGACCGCGATGACCTTTGGCAGGTTCTGGTCATGCTTGTCAGCCGTCGCACCGCAGCCCACCAAGAAAAGGCGCTTCGGCAAAAAAGGGGCGGCGGAGCCGTGCGCGGCGAGTCGGTTTGGGCCAATGAATCAGTAGTAAATGGGATCGACGCGATCGCCGGCGACGAAACTCCGCCCGACATGGCGGCGCAGCTCGCCGAATCATGCCAAGCACTGCTCACTGCATTGCCCGAAGGTGAGCTTCGTGAAATCGCCGTGGCCAAGCTCGATGGATTTACCAACGACGAAATCGCCGGGCGACTCGGTGTCCAAACGCGAACGGTCGAGCGAAAGCTGCGAACGATTCGCGAACTCTGGTCAGGAGACGCTTTGGCGTGAGGCGCTCAGCTAGTCGCGAAACAATCTGTTTAGGGATCGAAATCGATGACCGAGCCACGCTTCAGTAAGGCCGAAATTCTCCTCGTAGACGCGCTATGCGACCAATTCGAAGGCGCCGCCAACCGAGGCGAAAAACCGCGCATCGAAGATTTCCTGATCAAGGCGCCAGAAGAAGTTCAGCAACGCTTATTCGCGGAACTCTTCCAATTTGAAATTGCAGGCGACTCCAAGTCCAACGCATCTTGCGACACTTACGTCGAACGTTTTCCGCAATTTGCACACATTGTGCACCAGAACTGGCCTGACCACGCTGAAGCGACCATCACGACTCCACCCAGCGGCCACGAGGGCGGCAATACAACGGCGAAACGCCGTCAGGCTGCCGCGTCGAGTGACGCCGCCAGTAGCAAGACGAACTCACGCTATTCGATCGTCAAGTCCCATGCCAAAGGCGGCCTAGGCGAAGTTTTCATCGCTGAAGATCGGGATCTGCACCGGCGCGTCGCCGTCAAGGAGATTCAAGCCTTTGCCGCCGATGATCCCGAGAGTCGCGCGAGGTTTTTGCTGGAAGCAGAAATCACCGGTCGCTTAGAGCATCCGGGGATCGTGCCTGTTTACAGCCTCGGCGCCAGCGCGGAGGGCCGGCCCTATTACGCCATGCGCTTCATCCAGGGCTCCAGTCTCAAGGAAGCAATCGAAGCTCATCACGCGAAGACAAATCTTTCCGCCTCCGAAAAAACGGTGGAGTTTCGCCAACTCCTCACTCGCTTCGTCGCTGTGTGCCAAGCCGTCGCATTCGCCCATGATCGGGGAATCTTGCACCGCGATCTCAAGCCCGCCAATATCATGCTCGGCAAGTTCGGCGAAACGCTCGTCGTCGATTGGGGCCTCGCCAAAGTACTAGGCAAGAATTCGCAAAGCGCAAACGAAGTTTCGGCCTTGATTCCCAAAGGGAAGGATGACTCCAGCGAAACCCGCCACGGCGCCATCGTGGGAACGCCAGCTTATATGTCGCCCGAACAGGCGCGAGGAGAAGTCGATGGCCTCGGCCCCGCCGCCGACATCTATAGCCTTGGCGCCACGCTGTTTTCGATTGTGACTGGGGAACGCCCAGTACAAGGGGCAAGCACGGCCGAACTTCTGCGGAACGTGCGCGATGGAAAAACAGAATTGACAACCCTTCTGCATAAAGGCGCCAGTGTTCCACTGCTGGCGATTTGCCGCAAAGCAATGGCGCGCGAGCCGATCGATCGCTTCCCCACTGCGCTTTCTCTGGCTGCTGACGTGGAACGCTGGTTAGCAGATGAGCCGGTTTCGGCATATCGAGAAAGTGCGATGGCGCAGGGACGGCGGTGGATCAAGCGGCATACGACTGCCGTTAGCACGACGTCCGCTGCGCTGCTGGTACTAATTCTCGCGCTAACGGGAGGAAGCATCGCGCTCGGATTCAAGAATACAGAATTGCAGGAAGCCAACGGAAAACAGGTTCGAGCAAAGCAGGCGGCGGAGAAGGCGCAAAAAGCAGCTGAGAAGGCGCAACGCGAATCGGATATCGCGCGCGACGCCGCCGAGAAAGCAAAGAAGAAATCAGAAGTCGCCAAGAAAGCAGCGGAGGAAGCCCAAGAACAAGCAGTAATCGCCCGAAAAGCCGCCGAGAAATCCGCGAAAGAGGAAAAGGAAGCCAACACCCTTGCCCAGGCAAGGCTCGCGCAACTTCGTGAGCACAACCTCATTTTGAAAGATATCTTTCGAGATATCGATCCCAATATTGGCACCTCTGGCGGGGTCACACTTTCCGCGCAACTTGGCAAGCGATTGATCGAGGCGTCCAAGAGACTCAAAGCCGACTCCGTTGATGACGCGGTCTACGTCGGCGACTTGCAATCGACTCTCGGGATCGCGATAGGAAATCTCGGTTTCCCCAAGGAAGCCGTCGAGTTACAGACCACTGCCCTGGAGATTAGCACCAAGGCAAGCGGGCCCGAACATGCCAACACCTTGACCTGCATGGATAACCTGGCGAATGCCTATCGAGAGAACACGCAAGTCGCCGAAGGAATTTCACTCTTCGAAAAGACTCTCGAATTGCGAAGGAAAGTGCTCGGCCCGAGTCACCAAGATACATTGCGAACAATGAACAACCTCGCAAATGCCTATGAGAGCGCTGGAAATCTGGAAAAATCGCTCTCTATGCTAGAAACGGCCATTGCCGTCATTAAGAATTCTCTCGGTGAAGAGCACCAAGATGCGCTGGTCGCGATGAGCAACCTTGCAGGCTCCTATCTTGGCGCGGGGCAATATCCGAAAGCAGTGAAGACATACGAGCAAGTGCATGAAAAATGGCTAGCCAAGCATGGCGCCGAACATGGACTCGTGATCGGCGCAAAAGCAAACTTAGGATACGCCCTCTTGCACACCAAAGAATATGCGAAAGCGGTCACCATCTTAGAAGCGGCCATCGACGCTGCAAAAAGGACTTTGGGCGATGATCACCCGACAACGCTCGCCGCGATGAATAGCTGCGCTTCCGCACTCAGCGGCGTCGGCGAATTCGACCGCGCGATTGCCCTCCAAGAGGAGACCCTGGCCAAAAAGAAAATCAAATTAGGGCCCGACCACCCTGGTACTTTGGCTTCGATGTCAAGCCTCGCTAGCGCACATATCGCCGCGAAGCAGTTTGACCAAGCGATCAAGCTCTTGGACGAGACGTTGGAGCTGAAGAAACGCAAGTACAGCGAGGATCATCCAGAATACATGCGGACTCTATCCGCATTAGGGCGCGCCCATTTGCTCGCCAAAAAGTTTGACAAGGCAGTCGAGGTCTATCAGAAAAACTACGCGATAACTAAAGGGAAATTGGGCCCTGATCATCCCGAGACAGTAACCGAAATGCACAATCTCTCCCTCGCTTATTTGCGAGGCGGCGCATTCGAACAAGGAAAAGAGCTCATTGACGAATACCTCGACAAACGAAGGAATTCGTCTCCGCCTGGCGACGCGAAATTCATCGAGTTCTTGTGGGAGTTTGGCAACGAATTCTTCGCCGCCAAGCAATTTTCTCTGTGCGAAAAACTCCTGCAGGAGTGCCTCACGCTACGCAAGCAATATGGCAAAGAACCGTGGCGAGCATTTAGCACGCAATCTTTACTCGGCGCCGCGCTCGCAGAGCAGAAAAAGTATGCCGAAGCCGAGCCGCTACTCAAGGAAGCCTATGAGGGGCTCGCCGCCAATGCCGAAACAATTCCCAAGAATCTCAAGAAGGCCATACCAAACACCGCAGCCCGGATCGCCAAAATGTATGACGCCCAAAATAAACTCGTCGAGGCCGAACTCTGGAAAGGCAAGGAAGCCGAATGGTTACCCGCTCCAGAGGCTGCCCCCAAATCCACCGAGGCGCCGAAATAGTCCAAGTGCAACTTAGGGAATCGTCCTTTTATTCCGACGATCGACTTCCCCTGCGTTCACCTTCACCTCCTCGGGGTTGCCATTTTAGAATCCGGGTGAGTCAATTCTGCTGCGACCCAAATGACCCGGGTACGATAATCTACTGGCTTAACAAGCTACTGGCTTAACCTACCAGCAGTTCGTCACCCATTTCAATCTCGCACTCAATGCGGGAAGGAAACTCGGCATCTTCCGAAATCGCCTTCTGCCCAAGTCCATCATGACGGCGAGCCAAAACGGCTTCAGCCAGTTTTCGCAAGTTCGAGCCCGGGCGCTCAACCGTCACCTCCGGAGTCGGTTCACCCTTCGGAGGAAGCTCTCCTCGCATCACACGCACATCCTTCGGCGCCTCGATACCAATGCGGACCATGTTGCCCTTCACTCGAAGGACAGTCACCACTACGTTGTCGCCGATTTGAATCCGTTCCTGAGTTTTTCGGGAGAGAACCAACATTTCTTACACTCCTTTGTAGATTTGACTGGGTCTGTTTCAAGCTGGGTCTATTCAACTTGTGTCCTAAGACCGGCCCGTCTTGTTTGACGAGGTCCAGATTGAGATCGTGGTCGAGCTCATGGGCGAGGACGTTTCATCTAAAGCACACTGCATGCCAATTCGCTAAAAAAGCCGAAATCTTGCCATAACGGCCCGTGTTTTAAGGGATTGGCGTTCTAATCGGGTTCAACCTAGATGCCGCAACAACGCCCCGGCCTTACAAAAATTGCAAAACTTCCCACGTTTTGGACCAAACGTGTCAAGTCGAAGTTCCCTCGGGCCGAAATCGGGCGCAGACTCCCAAGTCCGCCTAGATCGCAATGTCTGCTAGCATTGCCGCCACGTTGACTCATCTCACCGCCATTGTGACCACTACGTGTCGCTACAACCTGCCAAATTGTTGCTGGGCCCGATCGCGGCCGCTTCCATTTATGTCGTAGCAAGTAGTCAGTGGCCACACGCTCCCAGCGTCGTTGCCGCCGTCGGCGTCTGGATGGCCTGCTGGTGGATCACCGAAGCGATTCCACTCGCCGCCACCGCCCTGCTGCCGATCCTCTGCTTCCCTCTACTCGGCGTCTTCGACCCGGCCGCAGGCAAGCCGATTATGCAGGCAACCGCCCCCTATGGCGACCCCAATATCTTTCTCTACATGGGGGGCTTCGTCCTCGCGCTCTCGATCGAGCGCTGGGGCCTCCATCGTCGGTTCGCGCTCGCCATCCTGCGCGTCGTTGGATTTTCTCCTGCGAGGCTGCTTTTTGGCGTGATGGCGTCGACTTTTCTCCTCAGCATGTGGATCAGCAACACCGCCGCCGCGACCATCATGCTTCCTATTGGCCTGGGCCTCTGTCAAATGGCGCGGGGAACGGATGAAAGCGCCGAGCACTCTCGTGACACCCTCTCAACGATGCTGCTGCTCTCGATTGCCTATTCGGCAACACTCGGAGGAATGGCAACCAGCGTCGGCACGCCGACCAATGGCGTCGCCCTGAGCGTGTTAGCAAAACAGGGCCACCCGATTACGTTCCTCCAGTGGTTCATCGTCGCCGCCCCCATCGCCGTCATCGCCGCAGGAACAACCTGGGGAGTGCTACTGCTCGCATTTCGCCCTGATGCCCAACTTGCCAATGCCAATGCCCAGGCCCTGCTCGAGGATTCCTGGCGCGAACTCGGCCCTCTGAGCAGTGCGGAGTGGCGAGTCGGGATCGTCTTCGCCACGACAGCGCTAAGCTGGATTCTTCGCGGCCCATTGATCGATGGCCTGGAACTAAAAAATATCTGGCCGGTCCTGGGCAACATCGATGACACAATCATTTCTGTAGCCTGCGCCATTTCGCTTTTCGTGATCCCCGTCAATCTCGCTGAACGGCGATTCCTGATCGATTGGGAAACCGCCAAAAAACTTCCTTGGGATGTTTTGCTCCTCTTCGGCGGCGGACTAAGCCTTGCTGCAGCGATGCAGTCGAGCGGCCTCGTCAAAGAGTTAGAGACCCTACTCCAAGGGGTGCGTGTATTGCCCCCATTCCTGGTAATGGCAACGATCGTCTTAGCGGTCGTCTTCCTCTCTGAACTGGCCAGCAACGTCGCCGTCGCCACCGCATTCACCCCTGTCATCTTCGCTTTAGCCATCGGCAGCGGCGCATCGCCCGAACGGCTTGTCTTCGCTTCGACACTCGCCGCCAGCTGCGGCTTCATGCTTCCGGTGGCTACGCCCCCCAATGCCATCGTCTACGGCAGCGGAAAAATCCCTCAGCAATCGATGATTCGCGTCGGCCTCATGCTCAATCTGCTATGCGCCGCCATCATCGCACTAGGAATGACACTCTGGCGATTCTGAACTCAATTGTCGTCCAATCGGCACAGTATCCTTCTGATCCGTGTGAATCAGGTGTCGATCCATGGTTTAGAAAACTACGCGACCTTCAAAATCGAAGACCCAAACGTAAACCCACTGCCGAACGCACATAGCCCAATCTTCTGTCCCGACTTGAACGACGACATCGCTTCCGACAAGCAAAGTGGGATACTGCTACTCGCCGTGTTGCCGACCTTGCGAATGTTGCTGTAAACGCGAGGCTGAATCCGGCTCGCAATCGCGTCCATGATCCGTTGATTCGCCTGATGCGGCACCACCAAGTCGAGGTCATCGACTCGCATTCCCTCACGATCGCAAATGCGGTGCAAACTCGAAATCATCGCCCGCACCGCTTCAGCAAAGACCCGCCGGCCATTCATGTGAATAAAGCCCTGCAGCGGCACAGAGAGGGTCGTGCCATCCTCAGATCGCGCCGAAAGCTCCGGTCGCAAGAGATGCAACTTCGACTTCGAAGCATGCGCCGCACCGCGAACCAGCGTCGCCGTCGTCGCATCACCAAACAAAATCGCCGTATCAGGATCGGCCGGATCGACGAGCGGCGAAAGAACCTCCGCCGTGACAATCATCACTTTCCCCGCCGGTCGACTCTGAAGCAAATCATAGGCGCTTTGCAGTGCATAAAGATAACCCGAGCATGCCGCGTTGATATCAAACGCTTGCACGTAGACATCCTTGCGCTCACGTCCGAGTCGACTGGCGATATGACACGCCATCGAAGGCGAAACCCGATCAGGACTGGTAGTGCTGCAAATAATGGCGTCTATATCTTCAAGCCGCAATCGTTCGCGATCAAGCAATTGGCGGCAAGCCTTGACGGCGAGACTGACAGCGCTCTCATCGGAATCGATCCAATGTCGCTGTTCGATCCCGGTACGTCGCTCAATATCACCCGATGACATCGCTCGCGAGAGCGGCAAATCCACATTGCGAATGATCCGACTACCCAGTGCCGCGCAAATATCCGAAATGCCAACGTAATTCGCTGCCGCAACGGTGTTACGATGCGGGAGTGAAATAATATGAGGCCGAGCCCGCCGTGTAATAACAGCTCTCGGCGCCGCGATCTTCTTCTTCACTTGAAGTGGCGCCGAAGGACGCATTAGCGCGAGCGTCGCTCCCACGCGGATCGTGGAACCGCCCATCACCAGCACCGATTCCAACTTCCCATCCGCCGGCGCAGCTAGTTCAAACACCGACTTCGCAGCCTCAATGGTCGCAATCGGCCGACCCTGCTTCACTTCTTGCCCCGGAGCCGCAAGCCACTCGACCAGAGTCACCGTCTCGTCCGACGGCCCAGACCCAATAGCGACGATTTCCAGCGAGTCATCATCCGCACCCTCCGGCGCGGCTTCCCATTCCAAATCGAGATGCATCAGGTCCGCTGCACAAGCGAGAACCCGCTCATACGACGGCAAAACTTCTTGCTGATTACGATAATTACAAGGCACATAAGAATCAGGCCGCGCCACTCGCCGACAAGCCACCGGAGCTTGCGCCATTTCCGAAACGCGAGCCACGATCTCCGCGCCTAAGCCACAGCTCAAATTGTCTTCATGCACGACGATCAGCTTGCCAGTGCGTTCAGCCGACGCAACAACACACTCCTCATCCCAAGGCGAAAGCGAACGCAGGTCAATTACTTCCGCTTCGACGCCCGAATGTTGAAGCGTTTCAGCAACCTCGTAACAAACCCGAACCGTATTGCCCCAGCCAACTAGAGTCAAATCGCGACCGCCGCGTGATTTTTTTGCGACGCCCAGCGGCACGAAGTGCTTCGTCGGTTCGACGGTCGTCGCACTGTCAGGATCGTTTAGTAAGCTTTTGGGATACAAAAAGAGCGTCGGCCTACCTGAGGCATATGCCGCGCGAAGCAGCCCCGCCGCATCGGAAGCCGTCGACGGCATCAGCACATCGAGGCCCGGAATGTGCGCAAAAGTCGCTTCCATCGTCTGGGCGTGATAAGGACCAAGCCCCGGCCGATATCCCCCACAAGCCGCCATAATGATGACCGGCGCATTCATCTCACCGCCGGTCCGCCAATGAATCGTAGCCAGCTCCGAGGCGATCTGATTAAACGCCATCGGCAGAAAATCAGCAAACTGCACAAACGTGATCGGCTTTTGACCCACCAGCGCTCGCCCAATCGCCCCACCGAGAATGGTCGCTTCAGCAAGTGGCGCGTTCTTCACGCGTCCCGGAAACTGCGTGCTCAGACCCCGCGTTACCCCGAAAACGTCACCCTTGGGGTCTTCAATGTCTTGCCCCAGCAAGAGAACATTATCGTCCTCTGCCAGCAACCCCCGCAATGTTTCGCAAAGCGCCTCGCGAATCGTCCGGGCCTTGCTCGTCCCCTTTGCCTCTTTTTCCGACGCCGGATTCGTGAGCTCGGAAGGCAAGACCGCTTTCGCGTCGAGCATGGCGATCGGTTCGCCGCCTAATTGAGCCTCGTCCGTTGCGGCTTCGACCATCGATCGCGCCTGCTCTCGAATCGATGCCAACGTTTCAGCCGAAACTCCCTCGCGCCACAAGTGATTTTCTAAATTGCGAACAGGATCGCCTTCCCGAGCCGCTCGTTCGATTTCATCCGTCGTGCGATAGGTTCGATGGTCATCCGCATTCGTATGACTATGCAGCCGATCGACATCCATCCACACAATTTGCGGCTTGCGATCGCTCCGCATCTGATGAACGATTCGCGTAAACGCCGGCAAACAGTTTTGGATCTCTCGCCCATTCAGTTTTTCAATGCTAACACCCAGCAGCGAGTTCCCATCACGCGCACCCAGCCACAGCGGTGTCTTACCGCGGGTATTCGTCGAAATCGCCCAACCATTATCTTCCACCACAAACAGCACCGGAGCCGATTCTCGAGCCGCCTCTTGAAGCGCCTCCAAAAACTCCCCTTGCTGCGTGGTCCCATCACCCAGCGAGCAAACAACAATCGGTCGCTCTACAGTTTCTTTGATCGCCAGCGCAGCCCCAACGGACTGCAACGCGTTATTCCCAACCGGCGTCACCATGCTCAGCACACGACGCTCGACGTCATGCATAAACGGCGTCATCTGCCGCCCGCGCGCCGGTGCATGATCTTTGCAGAGAAGCGTATCTAGAAAAGCCCGCGGCGAGATCCCCCGCGCAAGCATCAGGGCTCGATCGCGATAATGGCAATGCAGCCAATCACTCGCCAATAGCGCAGGCGCTAGTGCCGCGATCGCTTCATGTCCCGCACCCGAGACATAAAAGTGCGCTTCACCCCGCTTAACGAGCTCTTGCTCCATGTCCTCCAAGCGCCGAGCCAAGCAGCCAACGCGGTAGAGTTCAAGAAGCGTTTCCAACATCATTCTTTCGAATCCCTCGCAATTTCCATCCTGGAAGATTGCGCCGGAGAGGAACGCACAACTCACCAGTCAATTCTCTCCACTTCCTTCGAAAGGTCGGCGGAGCGCATTGCTAGCAAGCACGAATCACATTTGGCGGCGGAACTGTAGTCGCTACGAGGGTTTATCGGAAATCCCGATTCCGGAGAATGCTCCGAAAAGGAAGAAAGTAACGCCGAGTTCGCACCCGATTCACAAAGAAGGCGCCAGCCTAACTCGCCCCCAATCGCTCTAAATTCCCAAACTTGTTCGCGAGCTGTAAAGCTGAATAAATTGGGAAAATTTTGCCGCTTGATCGTGTTGTAGTTGATTTACCAATTAGGCCTGTCGATCACGAACCATGAGCAGGTTTGCTCGGGGGGACAATTATATGATTACTCGTAAGACACTGATGGCATCCGCACTGTCTTTACTCGCCCTTGCTGGGCAGACAGCGCTCGCACAGTACGGGGCGCCGGGCGGCTCCTACGGTGGTGGAACTACGTCGCCCCAAGCCTATCAAGCTGGATACAACCCGTATCAAAACTACGGCTATGCTCAGCAAGCATCGGGGCAAGAACAAACGCCCGCGGCTACAACGCCGGCCGGTCAAGCTCCCATCGATTCTTCCGCTGCGGCGGGAGTCGGTTGCGACGCTTGCGGCGGCCAGGGCTGCGATTCCTGCTGCGAACCCTGCTGCATCGTCGATCCGATGTGCGCTGGATCATTCCTCAGCAAGTGGGGCGTCTTCGGAGAGTTCATGTTTCTCCGCGCTCGAAATGCGGATATCAACTACGCAACACCTTTCGACGGGCCCATCGTTCCTGGAACGCCGCCCGTTCAAGCCGGTCGCCAGGGAATTCTGGACCCAGATTTTGCCCCTGCTTTCCGCGTTGGCTTTTACATCCCTGTCGACGACGACACTCAGATCCAGGTCGCATATTCGCGATACGAAAATACAACCAACGATGCCATCGCGATCAACGCCCCCGACGTAATCACATCCACCTTGGTTCACCCCGGTTCCGCTGCCGCGAACACCAACTTTCTCAACGCAGCCGGCGCTTGGAACATCAATTGGCAATTCCTCGACGTTGACTATCGCCATATCTTCTTCTGCACTCCCCAGACTCGCCTCAACTTCGTCGCAGGCATTCGGTTGGCCGATTTCGAGCAACGTCTCGACACGGTCTACACCAATGGCGGCACCACCGAAACCGTCAACACCGACGTTGACTTCTTCGGCGCCGGTCCTCGCCTTGGTTTGGAAGCACTTCGCCTCCATTACAACAACCGCTTGTTTGCTTACGGCAACGGCCACGTCAGCTTTGTTGGCGGCGAATTCCGTGCGGATTACCTCCAAACCAGCACCGCCGATCCGATTGTCGCTCAAACTTTCTATTCCAATGGCCGCATCATCCCGATGCTCGACCTGGAACTGGGCATTGGCTGGATGAGCCGCTGCCAGAACATCCAACTGCGAACCGGTTATCTGATCAGCAGCTGGTATAACACCGTTCGCACCGACAACTTCATTGGCGGTGTTCGCGGCAACAACATGCAAGACCTCTCGCGGGCCATGTCCTTCGACGGTCTAACCGCTCGTGCCACGGTCATGTGGTAACTCAGCGAAACGATTTCTACCCGGGAGGGTAAGACGATGGGGCAGCTCAAAAGAGCTGCCCCATGTCGTTTCTTGGGGGTCGTTTCTTGCGAGTCGTTACTTGGGGCAGTCATGAAACACTTCCTCATCTGAACACTGCTAGCATCAATCGCGTAATTTCATCGCGTAATTTCATGGTCCCTCATCTTGTGGCCATGCTATCGCCGTTTCAAACTACTCCTCACCTGTGACTGGATGTTGCCGCGACTCGCAAGGTCGTCAATGACTCGCGCCTTGATCAAACCCGGTTTCGATTTCACCTCCGCCATGCGTCGACTCATCACCGACATGGTGAAAGAGCTTCCCGAGCTATCTCACATCGAGCTTGATCGCGTCCTTATCGCCTTCACGCAAACGCGAAAACGAGTCCCCCACGGCATCCAAGCCACCTTAACACCAATGCGTTTCCAAGGCGGCCGCCGAACCACCCGCCGGCGCGGTCACTGGTATCGCATTCAAGCCTGCGTCGACGACTCAGGACGCGAAATGCTCTACGTTCTCTCCTTTTACCTTCCAAGATTTCTTGACCGCCCCCTCGACGACAAGCTCGTCACGATCCTCCATGAGCTCTGGCACATCAGCCCCCATTTTGATGGCGACCTCCGCCGCCATCCCGGCCGTTGCTATGCCCATTCCCA
>JBKJSI010000251.1:0-16576 GCA_046595915.1 Pirellulaceae bacterium | reverse complement strand
GGCTTGGGGGCAGAGCCCCCAAAGAAAGAAAACTCGTACTTCGTTCCTTCGTTCTTCAACACTTCACTAAGCTAAACGAAAGACGCGATTCCACACTTTCGGCTGGGCCAGAACACTCCATGGATGCAGTTTGAAAGCGCGAGTGTGAATATCGCTATTAGAAGTGAATCAACGGCCAGTGTCGTTGAGTTGGCGTAACATCGCCAATGTCATACGAGAAGTCAAGTATTTGCAATGCGAATTCTTGGAGAAATGCAAATCTTCACGGATTTCGATCTGGAGTTGTGAAGGATGCATTTCAAATCGCGCAGTGCTGATTCAAATTCGGCGCGCTCTTGAATGCCGAAGAAAATAGTATCGCCACTCCATTCATATGCCGCGAATGGGGGGTGCGATTTTTAGAGGATCAGGGTGCTCAGGGGGAGATAAAAGGGGACATTCTACTTTAATTCATCGACGGGTGCTGTTAGAGTGGGGGTTGGCGGCCATTTTCTGGTCTTTTGCGAGAGCTTGGCGGACTCAACCATGCCCCGAACAGCTAGGGCTTCCCAAGGCGGCTATGTTTATCATGTGCTCAATCGGGGCAATGGAAGAAATGCTGTTTTCCACAAGCCGGACGACTACGCGGCATTTGTCGAGTTGATGGTCGAGGCGAATGCGCGAATTGCGATGCGCTTGTGTGGTTATTGCCTGCTGGGCAATCATTTTCATTTGATCCTCTGGCCGCATGAGGATGGAGACTTGTCGAGGTGGATGCAATGGCTGCTCACTTCGCATGTGCGGCGTTACCATCGGCTGCACGGTGGCAGCGGGCATGTTTGGCAAGGACGGTTCAAGGCCTTTCCGATTCAAGAGGATGAGCATTATTGGACGGTGCTGCGATATGTGGAGCGTAATCCCCTGCGAGCGAATCTGGTTCAACGTAGCCAGGATTGGGAATGGTCGAGTTTGAAGCCCACCGCGAGCAGTGCGCCGGAGGGCTTGCTTTCGGAAGGGCCGCTGCCCAAGAAGCATGGCTGGACCAACTATGTCAACGGCGTTGAGACGGAAACTGAATTGGCGGGGCTGCGCAAGAGCTTGAATCGGGGGACGCCGTATGGGGACGCGAAGTGGCAGAAAGTGACGGCGAAGTTGCTGGGGCTGGAGTCGTCGATGCGCCCCAGGGGGCGGCCGGTGGGGGGGAAGTAGGAGGTTCCCTTTTTCCTCCAAAACTTGAAGGAGATTGAGTGATGGCGAGTCTTTGCGCACTGCTCCCGGGGGCAGGTTGCGGGTGAGTTTTGTTTGAACACAGCGGTCGTTCGCGCAACCTTTCCCCAGCCATCCTGTCGGGATTTTGGGGCGACGGTTTGCGGGGGCTTCTTGCGGCTTCGCCGCTCCGGTAGGCGAGTACGCCAACCGGAGCTACCCGCTTCCCGTTTCGAAAAGTAATACAGTGCGTCGACACTGGACAGCTGACAATAATCTCGCCGTACATGCCGAACCCTTGGCCATATAGATCTTGGGTCAAATCGAAGGGGTCAGCGACGGTTTGCGGGGGCTTCTTGCGGCTGCGCCGCTCCGGTAGGCGGGTACGCCAACCGGAGCTACCCGCCTCTGTGGAGGAGCGTGGTGTTCGGAGCTATTTCTTATTTTCGTGAGGTTAGGTCGATGTCTTCGAGTGTTTCGCCTGCTTTGACTTCGATGGGAATGTGGGCGTTGTTTTCGTTTAGCAGATAGATGTCGTGTTTGCCGGGGCGGATGAATTTTAGTTCGAAGGTTCCGTCTTCTTTGCTTTTGGTTGTGGGGTCGTAGTAGCGGTTCTCTCGTTTGTCTTGGGCTTGGGTGGTGATCGTGACGTTGGCGGCGGGTTGGCCGTTGATGGTGACGCGCCCGCGGATGGTGGCGGGCTCGGTGAGTTTCAGGTCGTAGTTTTCGATTTTCTTGCCTGGCTCGGTTTGCATGGTTTCGGAGACGCCGTTGGCCCAGTTGCGCCACAGTTGATATTCGCCATCGTGGACCATGAGGTTGTAGGTGGCCTCGTTGCTGGCGGGGAGGACGACTTTATAGGCGCCATCTTTGGCGGTTTTGACGCTGTACCTGGTATCTCCGGTGAGTGAATTGCCGGAGCCCGTTTTGGCTGGCGCTACGGTGGCGTTTTCGACTGGATTACCTTTGGGGTCGGTAACGCGACCGGTGACCGTTACGCCTTGCTCGACGACGATCGTGATCGGCGGCATGTCGGGCGTCATGTCAAAATGAAGGCTACCGCAGTTGAGCTGCCAGCGGGTTTGGATGTCATCGATATAAAATCGCTGGGCTTCATGTTTTGCCTCGGCGGACCACCAGCGGCCGAAAGAGCCGTGGTCGTAGTACTTGCCCCCTCCATGAGGCAAATCGATTCCATTCCCGCCGCCGCAATTGAATTCGATTTCGCCGGGGAGCAAGCCTTCGAAGATAATCTTGCCTTCTTTGCTAGAGGGGCGGAAAAGCTTGGCGCCGCGCCACTGCCACAAGATGAAGCCTTCGACCGGTTTGCTGGTGATGCTGTCGATCACGTTGGCTTCAAAACGCACCCCTTTTTTGAGCGGAACGTCGAGTGACTTTGCTTGGTTTTCTGCGATGACAAGACTTGTTTCGCGAAAAACGCCGCGTGCGCCGGCGGTGACTTTGAAGTCATAGGTTCCTGGCGCGACGTAGAGGCGATAGGTTCCGTCTTTGCGACTTTTGCCTTCAGCGGGCACTTCATCGGCGATTCCACCGTCGAGTCTGACCGGGCCAAAGGTGGCTCTGATGGTTGCGTCGGGGACGGGCTTGCCGTCGGTTCCGATGATCTTGCCTTCGAAATAGGTTTTGTTGCCCAGGACAATCACCCAGTCCTCATCGACAACGGGCTGGATTGGAAAATGCCGTGGGCTGAAGCCTTCTTTGGAGAAGAGCACTTCGACTTTCTCTTCGGGTTCGAAACCTTTGAGCGTGAAGCGGCCTCGGGCGTCGGTTTTGGTTTCGTTGCCGGGAACCCAGTGCCAGACGTCGACGGTGACGCCTTCGAGGGGTTTGCCTTCTTCGTCTTGGACGATGCCGGTTAGGTCGGCTTTTGCCACCATGGGCTTTGTGGCAGCGTCTTGATTGTTTGATTTTTCTTGGGCGATCGCGCTGGAATCTTTGTCTGCCAGGAGTAGTGAAAGCGCTAGTAATATGGCGAGCGCCGATGAGCTTATCTGGCTGGCGGGGTGATTTTTCTGTGACCGGGCGAGTCGATTCATTTTTCGTTTCCTTCGAAAACTTGGCGATCGTTTTGATCGCTGAGCAAGGCAACCATTGTACAGAAATGACACCACCACCACTCGCAAAAATGACACCACCACCACTCGCAAATCACGCTGCAGCTTTGAGTAATCCGCCAAAAGCAGATTGCTACTCGAAGATAACCGCTGTGCATCACTCGCGTTTGCTTAATCCCGTCGCGTTCGGCCCGCGCCGTCCCAGGGCGGCGGGATCGCGGCTAACTAATTCAACTCTCAATGCGCCTCACGTTTCCCCGTAAGTTGGCCCAGGAAGTTTCACGAAGGATTCCATTTCCTTCGAGTTCGCCTAAGTGCTACAATGTTGATATATCGTATTAACCGCAAGGACCGATCATGATTAAGACGCTGACAAAACATGGAAATAGTTACGCTCTGGTGATCGAGAAGCCGATTCTCGAAATCCTTCGAGCGACTCCAGAAACGGAATTTGAAGTTCTGACTGACGGTCGATGTCTGGTTCTGTCGCCGGTGCGAAGCAAGGGGGAGGAAAAGAAATTCCAAGATGCGCTCGACATGGTCCATCAACGGTTTGGCCGCGCGATGAAGCGTCTTGCGGAGTGAGACGCCATGACTGAGCCTCTAACTGAGCCTCTCTTTCTGGACTTCGATCAGGTGCTTCAAATCCATCAGAGCCTGATCGAACGCTACGGTGGCTCGGAAGGCCTGCGGGATGTTGGTTTACTGCATTCGGCTTTGGCGACTCCGCGAGCTACATTTGATGGACAATGGCTTCATGGCGATTTGTTCGAGATGGCCGCAGCCTACTTGTTTCACCTAGTCCAGAATCATCCGTTTCTGGATGGCAACAGGCGTGTTGGCGCTGCGTCTGCCATTATCTTCCTGGCGCTGAATGGTATTGCGATTGATGCCGATGAAGATGGCTTGGTGGAAGTTACCCTGGCTGTCGCCCGCGGCGAGATTGAGAAGACAGCGATTGCCGAGTTTTTTCGTGTGAAGAGCCTTTAGTTTCCTTCGCAGGCGGAGCTTTGGAACGAGTAATCGCTCGATTGGGTAAAACTGTTTCATGAATCGTATGGTGGCGGCGGACTCGACTGACCTTGTTCGAAGGCTCGCTGCTGCGCGAAAGTGGGGGAGTTTCACGCAGGCTTATTCAATTGCGACGCAGGAGGGGCTCGAGCATTTTTGGCATGGCGAGGGGTTTCTTGCTTATCAGGTCAAATGGCGGGTTGCTTGTGTTTTGGGAGATCCGATTTCCAGTTCAGAGAATTTGGAGCCGCTGCTATCAGCTTTTGTGAAGTCACACCGGCGTGCTTGTTTTTGGCAAATTACTCGATCGACCGCGGCGGTGCTGCAGAAGCTTGGATTTTGGATTAATGAGATGGGGGTCGACACGCGGATTGACCTCGCGGGGTATGACTTTGCCGGCGCCCAGAAGGAACGTATTCGGCGGGCGGGGAATTGGCTGACGAAGCATCAGTTTGTTATTCGAGAGGGCGCTTTTTCTGCGAGCTATGCAGAGGCGAATTCGCTGTTTGCGGTCGATCGTGATGAGATATTGAAATTGTCGGATGCTTGGAAGGCGACGCGAACGGTGAAGCGTGATGTGCGGTTTTTCAATCGCCCGGCGGTTTTTGAGGATGAGCCGGATGTGCGGAAGTTCTTTCTTTACTCGCCGCAGGGCAAATGTGTTGCCTTTGCCTTCTTTGATCCGATTTATCGCGATGGCGAAGTTGTGGGGTACTCTCCTTCGGTGAAGCGCCGGGCGCTTGACGCGCCGCTGCGAGCGGAGGAGGGGATCATGAAGTTCGCGATCGAGCTATTTCAGCGTGAAGGTCGCGAGCGAGTGATGCTGGGCTTATCGCCGATGGCGGCTATTGAGGATCGGGAGTTTAAGGCGAATCCGCTGGTGCATATGAGTTGGAGCCGGGCGGTCAACGCTTGGTGGCTCAATCGCTATTTCTATAACCTTGCGGGACATGCGGATTTCAAGCGACGGTTTGGCGGCGTCGAGGAAAAGACCTATTATGCGTCTGATGTTTTGCTCAATGACATTCGAGTGATCGGCTCGCTGCGACTTGCGGGCGTGTTTTAGAATTTGCACTGCGTCTCGCCCTATCATCTCTTACGACTAGAACTTATCAACCATGTTTCTTGGCATTGAAATTGGCGGTACGAAGCTTCAAGTGGGTGTGGGCGATGGTGTGACCGCGACACTGGCGGCGCTCGAGCGGCGCGATATTGATCGCACGAAAGGGGCACAGGGGATTCTAGCGCAGATCGCTGAAGCGGCGAAGCCGCTGATTGAGAAATACTCGCCGCAGTGCGTTGGATTTGGCTTTGGTGGGCCTGTCGACTCTGTTGCGGGCACGGTTCGCACGAGTCATCAAGTGGTGGGCTGGGATGGCTTTCCGATGGTGAAATGGGTGGCCGATCATCTCGGACTTCCTGCCAAGCTCGGGAACGATTGCGATGTCGCGGCGCTGGCGGAGTATCGATTTGGAGCGGGTAGCGGCGCGAAGAATGTGTTTTATGTGACGGTGGGCACCGGGGTAGGCGGCGGCTGCGTTGCCGATGGGAAGCTGCTGGGTGCGGGGCGACCTTCGATTGCGGAAATTGGGCACCTGCGACCGGGGCTCGATTGCAAGAACTCTCATGCGACGGTGGAATCATTTGCTGCGGGCCCGGGCATCGCCGAATATGCGCGGCAGGTCGTCGATCTTGCAAGCAAGAAGGATTTGCCCTTTTCGTACCAGCCACCGAATGGCCGGGCGTTTCACATTTATGACAACGACTTGCGTGATTTGCAAAAACGGGGCGGCGAGAGTTTGTATCTATTGACGGCGGCGGTGCTTGGTCAGGCGGCACGTGAGCGCAATCGTCTCGCTGAAGATCTGTTAGATCGGCCGATTCAGGTGTTGGGGTGGGCGATTGCGCAGGTGATCACGCTCGTCTCGCCGGAAGTTGTGGTCGTGGGCGGCGGCGTTTCGCTACTAGGTGAGGAGCTTTTTTTCACGCCGCTGCGATCCTATGTCAAAGCGTATGCCTTTCCGCCGATGCTGGAGAATTATCGCATTGCGCCTGCGGCTCTGGGGGAAGAGGCGGTTGTGCATGGCGCGATTGCGCTTGCGGCGGGCGGTTAACGAAGCTTGAGGAGGAAGTGAAATGGTGGGATACGGCGCTATTCTTGCGCAGATTCATGACGCTGGATTTGGTTTTATCGCTGAGGATGCGGCGCGGAGAGTGGAGAAGGAGTTTGACAAGCGTTCCATTCGCGTCGCCAAGATCGTCGATCTCGGTTGTGGCAGCGGAATTCTCGCTGAGAAGCTCGTTAGCGCTGGGCATCACGTCACTGGCATTGATCAATCGGCGGAGATGATTGCGATTGCTCGGCGGCGATGTCCTAAAGGAAACTTTCGCGTCAAGTCTCACTTATCTTCGGCGATTCCTGGTTGTTTTGCTGTTACCGCGACGGGTGAAATTTTCAATTATCGCTTTGATCGCAAGCACAGTTGGGATCGTGTTTTTGCTGTATTTCAACGCGTTTATGATGCACTTGCGCCCGGTGGGTTCTTTTTGTTTGACGTTGCGGAACCCAATCGCGCGCCAACGAAGGGCGCCACGAATCGCCATTTCAGCGGCGATGGTTGGTCAGTGCTTGTCACCGTCACAGCAAGTCCGAAACGAGATCTGCTGACGCGGGACATTGTCTCCTTTCAACGCAAGGGAAAACTCTACGAACGTAACGAGGAACGGCATGAACTGGCGCTAATACCTCGAAGCACTATCGCGAAGGAACTGGAAACAATCGGCTTTCAGGTTCGCCTGACTTCCAAGTATTTCGAAACGAAATTGCCTCGCGGGATTGCGGTGTTTTTCGCTCAAAAGCCGGAATAGCGTTTGGTGGATTGTCCAACCTTGGAAATCGGGTCCATCTAAGCCGTGTTAAGAAAACAAAGTGGCGAACAACTGCTCCCTATTTAGAGGACATATCGCGCCACTTTGCTTTCGTAACACAGCCACACAATCGTCCAGCAGCGCCGAATTGGCGTTATCATAGTTGACGTCTCCCGCTAAATCTTCCTACCGGAGCTTGCACCTCTCATGCAACGATGTCTTTCCTCTTCGCTTGCCGTCGCTTTCTGTTTGTTTGCGGTGGCGCTCTTCGCAGCCGACAAGTTGGTCGTCAAACCTGATCATGAATCGGGCGTTTACAAATCGGGCGAAAAGGTCACTTGGCATATTGAACTTACTGGCGAAGCGATTCCCGCTGATGCAAAGGTGAGTTGCCAGCTACGCCCGGGCGGTTTGGTGACGCGGGAGGCGACGACGGTTGAGTTGAAGGATGGCAAGGCGGAATACTCTGGGATGCGCGAGGCGGCTGGGAATTTGCTGCTGGTCGTTCGCTATAAACCAGCGGGTGCTGACAAGGAAATTACGGCTTATGGCGGCGCGGTTTATGATCCGGAGTTGATTAAGCCCTCTGCGCCGGCGCCGGCAGATTTTGATGCGTTTTGGAAGACCAAGATCGATGAGCTGCATGCCGTTCCGATGAATATCGTGATGGAAAAAGTCGACATCGGCAATCCGAAGATCGAGTATTTCAAATTCACGCTCGACAATGTCAAAGGAAAGAAGATTCATGGCCAGCTTGCTAAGCCCGCTGGAGGAACGAATCTGCCGGCGATGCTACAGGTGCAATGGGCGGGGGTTTATCCGCTCGACCGCAACTGGATTACGGGGCACGCGCAAAATGGTTGGCTGGCGGTCAATATCAGTGCGCATGACTTGCCGATCGATGAGAAGCCTGAGTTTTATCAAGCCAAGGCGCGCGGGGAACTGGACGATTATCCCGGAATTGGTAATGACGACCGCGAAACGAGCTATTTTTTGCCGATGTTTCTTTCGTGCCGAAGGGCGGTTGATTTCATTACTGAGCATGCGGACTGGAATAAGAAAACGATCGTCGTACATGGCGGGAGTCAAGGTGGGTATCAGTCGATCGTTACGGCGGCGCTTGCGCCTGCGGTGACGGCGATTGCGGCGAATGTTCCCGCAGGCTGTGATCACACGGGCAAGCAAGCGGGCCGCGAGCCAGGTTGGCCGAATTGGGCTTCGCGGACGTGGAAAGGTCGCGATGAAAAGAAAATGCTCGAGGCGGCTCGCTATTTTGATGCGATGAATTTTGCCTCGCGGGTGAAGTGTCCCGCGCTGGTGGGCGTCGCGGTGGTGGATACCGCTTGCCCGGTCGAAGGAGTCTTGGCGACATGCAATGAACTCAAGGGCGATAAGAAGATTGTTCTCATGCCGCTGGCCGATCATGGCGGCGACCATAAGGCTTACAACGCCGAGTTTGGGCCGTTTTTGGAAAAGCAGAAGCATCGGGAAGAGTAAAACGCATCGTGAACGCGATCGAAGTTGATGAAAATCCCTACGCATCGCCGCACGCGATTGTGCCCGTGCGGCCGGTTGAATTGCCACTAGCGATCTGGGTGCATCACAAGCAAATCATTGCGCATCGAAATGCGGAATGGCCGCGAGTCTGTGTTGTCTCCGGAGCGGAGGGAACGCAATACATCAAACTGACTTTCGCCACTCAATATCCGCCGTGGCTCTTTTTTGCTTTTTTCGGGTCGCTTGCTACCTTGCTGCCGATGGTGGTTATCTTGGTTCCGATGCCCTACAAGCCTATCGGGGTGATTGTTGTGCTCGTCGGTAACGCAATGGCAATGATTGGCGCGCTGATCAAACTCGCGCGGCCGACGCACATGACGTACTATATTTCTGGCGAGATGGCGGAGCGGCGGAAATGGTGGGTGCGAATCGGCTCGGGATGCACTCTCGTGGGCGCCGTGCTCTTTGTGCTGAGCCTGGCCATGCCTTTTCCTCTCGTTTCCTTTGGGTTCTTTATCGCCATTCTCCTGGTCGTCATCGGCGGCGCGATCGGGCGCAAATGGAATTCGTTCTTAGTTGCCAAAAAAATGCACCGTGAATACACCGTCTTTGTTGGGGGCGGAAAGAACTTTTTGGCGATGTTGCCGACATGGCCTTACGGGCCTGTTTAGCCATCGATTGAGCACGAATCGCGATGCGAAAGCGGATTCGAATAGCAATTCAGTCTGCGTTTTGCTGAATTTGCCGAATGGGAGTCGCAATTGGATAATTGCAGCAAGAATAGATGTATCCGAGCGAAGCACCCCTTACGCTACAATAGGTTTGTGGCTTCTGAGCAAACTTTGGGGAGAGGTTGATGGGCCCGAAGGACGCAATTCGGACCTTGCTGGTATTGGTCGCGGTCGCCGCGATTGGGGCGGCGCTGGTCGCTATTCCGCCATTTGTCGTGACGCAGTATCAGACGGTTAGCGCCCTCGGGACGACTTGGGGATACATCTACCTCGGTGCGGTTGGCCTGGGGGCTGCGCTCTTTGTTGGCGCCACGGGGCGATTGGGCTGGAAGCTCTGGGCTGCCTCACGGGAGAAGAAGGCTCGGCGCAGCGCCAACGCGCGGGGACCGAAGGAGATGTCGTTTAAACAGCGCACGCTGGAGATTGAAGAGAATCTCTCTTCTGTTGCGTCACTGCGAGAGAACACAGCCATTTCTGCTGATGTCGTTGATCAGCTCAAGCCGCTTGTTGATCGATTTGAAGAAAAGCGAGTTGCGAAGAAACTCGAAATCGTTGCGTTTGGCACTGTTTCTTCCGGAAAATCTTCGCTTTTGAATGCACTTGCGGGGCAAGAGCTCTTTGCCACCGATGCCAAAGGGGGGACGACGGTTCGGCGAGGTGAAGTGCCTTGGCCCGACCATGAGCAGGTCTTTTTGGTGGATGCGCCTGGGCTTGGTGAGATTGATGGCGCGGAACATGTGGCGATTGCCGCGGAAGCCGCGCGGGATGCGGATCTGGTGCTGCTGGTGGTGGATGGACCGCTGCGTCAGTCGGAGTTCAAGCTGCTGGATCGGCTAGGACAGATGCAAAAGCGGATGCTCATTTGCCTCAATAAGGCGGATTGGTATTCGCTAGCCGATCGAGAGAAACTTCGACGCCAAATTGCCGCGCAGGCGTCGAGCTGTGTCACTTCCGCGGATGTCGTTTCCGTCCAGGCCTCGGTGGTGGAACGGGATCGAGTTCGGGTGCATGCGGGCGGTGGTGAGGCGCCGGAGCGAGTGCAGGAACCGCCGGACCTTTCCCAGTTAGCCGAAAAGATGCTGCAAATCGTGCAGCGCGATGGGCAGGATTTGCTCCTTGCAAACCTTTTATTGCAGTCGCGCGGCTTGGTCGAAACCGCGCGGGAACACGCGAAAGCGGCGCTCGATCGAGAGGCAAGGAGAGTGGTCGATCGGACGATGTGGACTGCCGGCGGGGCTGCGGCGCTGAGTCCTTGGCCGCTCGTGGATGTTGCGGCCGGGTGTGCAATTAGCTCCAAAATGGTGGTCGATTTGGCCAAGGTCTATAAGCAAAACATCGACCTTGACTCGGCGGTGAAGCTCCTGGGAGAACTGGGGAAGAATCTCATCGCCATTTTGGGTGTCAGCGCGGCGACCCCGATCGTGGCGACCGTCGCGGCGGGACTACTGAAAACGGTTCCCGGCGCGGGCACCATCGCCGGCGGCCTTCTGCAAGGAGTTGTTCAGGCCCTGGTCACTCGCTGGATCGGCGGCGTGTTCATTGTTTACTTTCGCAATGAAATGCAGTTTCCCGAGGGTGGGCTCACGGGCGTCGCTCGCCGCGAATGGCAAAAAGCAACCAGCCTTTTGGAACTCAAAAAGCTGCTCGACCAGGCACGATCGCATTTCCAATAAAGGCACGAGTCCAACTAAAGGCCCCGTTCAAATAAAGGCACTAGCTCACGACATGTCTAGCACGTCCGGCATTCAAGATACGCACTACGCTCAAGCGATCAGCTCGCTCGAGCAGACGATCGATCGACTCGAGAAGGCCTCGCATGTCGAGCGGGAGTCGCTGCGGTCCGACTTGGCTGAACTGCGACAGATGGGCCAAAAACTCGTTTCGGGGCGGGTCGAGATTGCCGTTTTTGGCGAAATCAGCACCGGCAAATCGGCGCTGATCAATGCGCTGGCGGGCGATCAAGTTGCCTCGGTTGATGTGCAAGGCGGCTGGACGAAGTCAATCAATAAGAGCGATTGGAAGACGTGCGACTATCACATTCCAGGCTTGGAAAAATCGCAGGTGGTGCTGGTTGATACGCCGGGAATCAACGAAGTCGGCGACAAAGAGCGCGGCGATATGGCGGTTGCCGCCGCGCGGCAGGCCGATCTGATTCTTTTTGTCGCGGACTCTGATCTGCATGAGACGGAGTACGCCGCGGCGCTGCGATTGGCATCCGCGCAGAAGCCGATGCTCTTCGTTCTCAACAAAGTCGACCTCTATTCGCCCGCTCAGCGCGAGCGTTTGACGACGGTTCTGCGAGATGAACGGCTCAAGGGGCTAATTCCGGAGAGTCACTTCGTCACCGCCGCCGCCGATCCGCGCGAAGTGGAGTATATCATTCAATCCGCCGATGGACGCACTCGGTCGGAGTGGAAGAAGCCTTTGCCCGATATTTCGGAGTTGAAAGGGCGGATCGTCGAGATTCTTGATCGCGAGGGATTGGGGCTCGTTGCGCTGAATGCGGCGCTCTTTGCGTCTGACAAGTCAGATCGGCTTGCTTCGCTTCGCGTGAAGCTGCGAGACGCTCGGGCGAAACAGACGATTATGGGGTACGCGGTGCTGAAGTCGCTTGCGGTAGCTCTGAACCCCATTCCGGTCGCCGATGTGGTTGGTGCGCCGGCGGCCGATGTGGCGATGGTGGTGACGCTCGCTGGCGTTTATGGCATGAGCGTCTCTTGGAAGAGTGCCCTGGGGCTGATCGGGGCGATTACCAAGGCGACGGGTTGGACGCTGCTGGCTCAAGGAGCAACGATCGTAGCGGCGAGTTTTTTCAAATCACTCACGTTCGGCATGGGCACCGCCATTACCGCAATTCCGCAAGGTGCGGCGGCCGGATACGGGTCTTACATCGTCGGTCAGGCGGCTCGCTATTACTTTGAGCATGGCGCGAGCTGGGGCAATGAATCACCGAAGGCGGTGGTCCAACGGATCTTAGCCGAGACCGATAAGGACTCAGTGCTGAATCATCTCAAAGACGAGATTCGGCGTAGGCTCGGGGTCAATGCGCATGCGCGAACTGCGCCATCGGCCTAACGCTTCTCGCAACCGAAACGCCGTTGAATCACGCTCTAATCTGAGGTCTGAGAGCGCAGTAGCAACAAAATCGCCTCAGCACTCGCCTCATTAGTAGCCAGCGGCACGTCGTGAACATCGCAGACCCGCATCAGGGCAGAGATATCAGGCTCATGCGGCTGAGCAGTAAGCGGATCGCGAAAGAAAATGATCGCCGAAATCTGCCCCGCCACGACGCGCGAGCCGATCACCAGATCGCCCCCTTCCGGTCCATGCGCGACGCGTTCGACCGTCAAATCAAGCTCTTCTTGAAGCCGCAAGCCGGTCGTGCCGGTGGCAACCAGCGGATATTCGCGCAGCTGAGCCTGATGCCGCTGCGCGAATTCGAGCAGGGCATCTTTCTTTCGATCGTGGGCGATGAGGGCGAGGGTTTTCATGGGGTTAAGGTGCCTTATACACCTCGCCGCCGGCCCTCGTAAACATCGCCTTTAAGGTTGCGGCGTCCACATTTTGGGAAATGAATCGCACACTGCCATCAAAGAGCGCAACCTGAAAGCCGCCTGGACGCAATCCTGTAAGCCCTTTCGTTGGGTTCTCCAGATCAATCTCGTAGTCATCGGGCTTAGTCCAAATCACGGCCCTTTCTTCACTAGCCTCGACAACCATGATCGTATTGGAAGTCCCATCGGTGATCGATGCGAAGCCAATTTTTTCGCCAGACTCAAATCCAACGCCCTCGCCAAGCGGCGCCAGGTAATGCGTTTTGTTGGTTAACCTCGATCCCGGAGCACGATACACAGCGGGCATTTGATCGATCAATTTCTTGTTGTGTTCACTGTCCCACGGCTCATCGAGATGGAATTTGTCATACAACTCACTCCCTTCCATGAATGGCAATAGGTGGACTCGCCAACTCAATAGCGGCTTCCCATCCTTGGCTTTGGCGCCTTGATCTGGAAATCGGTTGAAAGTGTCGTGATAATTGTGTGTCGCGAGCGCAATCTGCTTGAGATTATTCAATGAGGACATCCTCCGTGCAGCTTCTCGCGCCGCCTGAACGGCGGGCAAGAGCAAAGCGACCCCAACTCCCACCGACGCAACTTGCGAATTGCTATCGTTCTTGATCTCCAGCGACACAACTTTGTCATTGAGCTTGGGGCTCAGCAATTTTTGAAAGTGATCGGACATCCGTTGCGTGTATTTGCCGGTTGCTACTTGAATCGGGTCTTCTGGGTCCATCTGTCGCGTTTGCGCCAGCAACATTTCCTTACCAAAGTCCATCGCATTGGTAATCGTCGTTTGCACTTTCTCTGCGGAAGATCGTTCCCCACTTAATAAGGCAAGCTTGACAGTTCCCGCCGAACCAATATTGGCATGAATTTCGACTTGGTCGACCCATTCAGGCAAGTTCTTCAGTTCCGCCAACGGAGGAGGCAGCGGGGGTGTGTTGGCGAGTTGCCCTGTGAGAAATTCACGCACCGGCTCGACGAGCACAATTGCTGTTGCATGCGACTTGGACGGCAACGCTCGAATTTTTGCCGCCAGCGGACTTACCGCAGTGATCGGCTTGAGCACCTTGAGCAGCATCGGCTCTGGCCCAACAAAAATCGTTTTAGCGTCATAGATTGCGATACTCGGCGCCTCAGGCGACCGTGCCTTAAAACCCTTTTTTCCTGCAAACGTCGCGGCGTCGAGTTGCTCCGACAAGCCCGGAAACAGTTTCGCGGCATCCACGGGATTCTTAAGCCGAATCAGCGCACAATAATCGCTACCCGTTTGTGTGATCGAAGATTCGGCGAACAAAATCACTTCTTCGACGCCCAGCGGATCAAAACCAAGTTCTTTGATTCCCGCTGCGCTAATGATCTCCTTCGGCATCAACTCCATCTCGGGCATAGCGGCAACGGTGCTGGGGTAAGCAACGACCGCCGCAAACGCCTCCGGCGTGATGAACTTGAGCAGGGAGCCCGATTCTTGCGCATTGGCTCCACTTCCCGCCAGAATCGCCATCAAAAATAACGCGAACACCTTAGCAATCGTGCGATACTTCATCACCAATCTCCAGACGGAAATACAGCCACAGCCGGAATCCTAGGGGACGCCAAGGGCCCAAACAAGCTGCGAAAAGCGGGGATACGCATCGGTAACCACACCTTAGCTCTTCATCTTTCCCATCTGCTCCCCAATCCACTTCTCCAATTCTTCAAAATTCACCGGCGGAAGTTTGCACAAATCAGGCCGCAGTCGGACGGCTTCGCGAATGTACACGTGCTGAATTTGTGATTGAGTCTTCTCGGTGTTCCAATGAACCAGAATGCGAATGCACTTGGGCAGCGAGCCCGGCACGCTCAACTCATGCGTGCAGAGCATCGGCACCTCCAGCCAGCCCAGCTGACGGGCGGCCAAAGCCGGGAACTCCGCATTCAGATCGGCGGTCACACTGAAGAGGGCGCTCGCCACATCTTCGCTTTTGATCTCATTGACCCGAATCATGAGGGCCAAGAGCTGCCGGGTGGCCGTCAAAATCTCGTCGCGGGTATCCGCCTCGACCGTGGTAGCCCCGCGAACGCCTCGAATCATCATCGGAAACTCGCTTCCCTAGCTGGGAATTAGCCTCAAAGTGAAGTTATGCGCCCGTAGTGATAATCTTTCGCTACAGATTTGCCAAAGCAGGCGCACCGGCCGGGATGCGCCTGGAATTCCACCAAACAATGTTGAGGTAAACTGTGCTGGCGAATCGCTAAAGCATTGCGGCGTAAGGGGTTTAGGACAATCTTCACGAATCCCTAGCAGCCCCTTTACAGTCCCTTACAGGTTTGTCTAAGATTCGCCCCCTCGTGGTGACGAAGAGATTCGTCCTGCGAAGTGTGAATGGAGCAGATATGTCCCTTTCACACTGCCTTGAGGCGGCCAAGAAATTTGGCAAGTTTTCGAACTGCGGTTGACGCGAGACGAGAGCTTGATAGAATTCGAGGCTTCCCCCCAGGTCGACCGGAAGGCCGACAAAAATTGTTCGTTGGAACGGTTTTGGGGCGAAATTTGATCTTTGACAATTTGGTAGTTGATCTTCCGCAAGACTTTTTGAGTTGAGCTTTATTGGTTTTCGTGGAATGAGATGCACCAGCGATCGGTGCATCAACCGAATCTGGTTTCAGACCTTCGTTTGTAATCCGTCTCGAGTAATCGGGATGGCAAGCATACATAAATTGAAGAGTTTGATCCTGGCTCAGAATGAACGTTGGCGGCGTGGATTAGGCATGCAAGTCGTACGGGTCGGTGTAGCAATACAACGGCAAGTGGCGAAAGGGAGAGTAACGCGTAGATACCTACCCTCTGGTCGGGGATACCGCGGCATAACCGCAAGTAATACCCGATAATATCTCCGGATCAAAGGTGTGATTCCGCCGGAGGAGGGGTCTGCGTTTCATCAGCTTGTTGGTGAGGTAATGGCTCACCAAGGCTAAGACGAATACGGGGTGTGAGAGCATGCCCCCGCTCACTGGGACTGAGACACTGCCCAGACACCTACGGGTGGCTGCAGTCGAGAATCTTCGGCAATGGGCGCAAGCCTGACCGAGCGACGCCGCGTGCGGGATGAAGGCCTTCGGGTTGTAAACCGCTGTCGAGGGGGATAAAGTGCAGGTGGGTACTCCCATCTGTTTGATAGATCCCTGGAGGAAGCATGGGCTAAGTTCGTGCCAGCAGCCGCGGTAAGACGAACCATGCAAACGTTATTCGGATTCACTGGGCTTAAAGCGTGCGTAGGCGGTCTTGTTAGTCAGGTGTGAAAGCCCTCAGCCCAACTGAGGAATTGCGCTTGATACTGCATGACTTGAGAATGATAGAGGTGGGTGGAACTGATGGTGGAGCGGTGAAATGCGTTGATATCATCAGGAACACCAGTGGCGAAGGCGACCCACTGGGTCATTTCTGACGCTGAGGTACGAAAGCTAGGGTAGCGAACGGGATTAGATACCCCGGTAGTCCTAGCCGTAAACGATGAGCACTAGCCCGTGGGGACTCTCACATCCTCTCGGGCGTAGCGAAAGTGTTAAGTGCTCCGCCTGGGGAGTATGGTCGCAAGGCTGAAACTCAAAGGAATTGACGGGGGCTCACACAAGCGGTGGAGGATGTGGCTTAATTCGAGGCTACGCG
>JBKJSI010000163.1:0-17705 GCA_046595915.1 Pirellulaceae bacterium | reverse complement strand
GTTCCGGAAATGCAGCGAGATTTGAAAACGACTTGGGCTGGAACCCCAGCTGCCACGGGATTTCAGCGCGAGATGGGGATTCTCTCGTTTCAGATGGGCAAGGCGTTTGTGGCCATTGCGCTGATGCCGGGCACGGTCACCGGTAAGAATTCGGAGATCAAATTCAAGCGAAGTTGGCTTTGGCCGAACGTCGAAGAGGATCTCAAGCGGCATCAGCAGCATTTTGCGGTGACGCTCGAAAGTGAATCGGCGCCGCGCGAGCGGGCGATTTTGCTGACGAAGGTTTGTGCTTCGGTGCTGGTGAATTGTGGGGCGGCGCTCGGTGTGATGTATGGCGAGGCGGGCGTGCTTGCGAGTAAGGAAGTTTTTCGCGATATGGCGGCGGAGTCGCTGCGAACTTCGTTGCCGACGGAGTTATGGATCGAGTGCGTGGTGGCCAAAGATGGCGATGCCGGGAGCCAGGGCTATACGAAAGGCCTTGCGGCGCTGGGGCATCCTGAACTTGAAGCGAAAGGTTTGCCGGAGCAGCCTGAGAGGCTGCATCGGCGACTAGTTGGGGTCGCTCGGTATTTGGTGGAGAACGGGCCGATTATTCAAGACGGAGACGCGATTGGGGAGAGCGCGGGGGAGCATATTCGCGTGGCGTTCGGGGAGAGTCAGTTTGGCAATCGGGGGGCGGTGATGCGGATTGTTTATGGGTAGGAAGTAGCGTCTTGCTATTCGGCCACTTCTTCGCCCTCGCCGCCGAGTTCGCGCCAGAAGCGTAGGGCTCTGAGCATCAGGCCCATCAGGGCGACGCAGCCGATGACGATGTAGGGCATCGTTGCGCCGGTTTTGTCGAAGAGGTCGCGGGCGTTCCATTCTTCCCAGATGTAGGGCCATTGGCAGACGACCACGAGGGCGGAAAGGCAAAGGTAAGGGCCGAAGGCGATGTCGTTACGGCCGACGATGATGCGCTGGGGAACGGCGATCACGAGTGCGGCGATTGGTGCGAGGAGGAAGGTGATGAGCGTTGCTTGCCAACCCAAGAATGCGCCGATCATGGCGAGGAGCATCACGTCGCCGAAGCCCATGGCTTCTTGCTGCATTGCCCAAGAGCAGACAATGCGGACGGACCACATGAGCGCGACGCCGAAAAAGAGGCCGATGAGCGATGACAGAATTGCTTCCCAGTTCTCGGTACCATTTTTTTCGCCGGCACGAGCGAACCAAGCAGCGATGATTGCTATGCCGCCGACTATGGCGATGATCATGATCCACCAGGATTGGGGATCGCGCTTGGAGAGTCCGCAGAAAACGGAAAACGCTTTCGGACTTCGCCAGCGGCGAATGCCCCAGCTGATGACAAAGAGGAGCGGCAGCACCGAGATGCACCAGGCGAAATAGCAGCCCAGGCCGATGAGGAGGCCCTGTGGCTGGTTCATCGACTTCGGCCACTCTTGGGGCGAGGCGAAATGGACGAGCGTGAGTTGCTTCAGCGCGGCGACTTTGATGTTGGTCATTTGCAGCATCGAGGCGGGCGAAAAGGCGGCGAAGAGGAGACCGAGTAGTGCGCCGGTAACGGTGACTTGATCGGGGATGGTTTGTTCATCGAAGTCGATAAAGGTCGCAATCAGCATCAACGAAAAGAGTATGGCGTGGGAGAGGAATTGTAGATGGAGCGTGGGATCGTTGATTGGTAGCGGATTCACTCGCGGCAGAAGCTGCTGGTGCATCGTCGCCCAGTAGAGCCAAGCTAAGGCGGCTGGCCATAGAAGTTCAATTAACAGCGGGCGGACCCAGTGACCGCGCCCGTGGAGGGGGTTTTCGCGGCGGAGGCCGAACCAGCCGATGATCGGCAGATAGTCGATTGGTGATCGGGGCGGCGCTTTTGGGTCGGACTTTTCCCAGGGGCCGATTGATCGGCGGAAATGGGCCCAGGCGTAGATTGCGCGGTTGAGCTGCGAGGCGATCAGGATGCCGGCGACAAAGACGATTGCGGTTCGGAGTTCGAGCGAAATCTGATTGAGCCAAATCAACGGATGGTCCTAGCGCTTTGTTACAGTTAGATTTTGGGGCTGATCGAAGCCGTGTTTAGAAAACAAAACGGACTGAATCAGCGTCGCAAAACAGCCTCTTTCGCCGTTTTGCTTTCGAAACACAGCCACACAACCGTTTCTAAAAAGCGTGCAGTCGCGGAGCGACAGCGCTACGTGGTCTCACGGCCTGCGGCGGTAAACTGGAGGGCGATCCTCAAGTCTACCTTTTGGCTTGGCCTGCGTCGCGAGCCTGCCAGGCTTCTAAAATCGTCCTTGAGGCGTCCTCGACCGAAAGCTGATCGGTGGGAACCGTTAAATCGGCGCACTCGGCGTAATAGGGATTCCGCTGTTCCAGTAATCGAGCGACTTCTTCGGCGGGCGAGAGTGCGGTTAACGAGGGACGCTGGGCTCGTTTTTCGGAGTCGAGTTCAAGACGCTCGAGAATCACTTCGAGCGGCGCGGTGAGCCAGACGGTGAAGCAAGATTTTAGCAGCTCTCGGTTTTCAGGTTTTAAGATGACACCGCCGCCTAGGCTTAGCACGCTGGTTGGGCCTTCGAGCAGCTTTCGAAGCATCGCTGTTTCAAGTTCGCGAAAATGGCCTTCGCCGCTTTCGGTGAAGATTTCGCGGATCGATTTTCCGGCGGTGCGTTCGATTTCGACATCGGCGTCGATGGCAGGAACGTTGCGCAGGGAGGCGACTTGAGGGCCGATGGTTGACTTGCCTGCGCCTCGGTAACCAATCAGGGCCAGATGCATTTGCTTACGGGCTCGACTTCTTTGTTGCGAGTGAACTTGGCAGTCTAGGCCGACTGGCCCCTAGATAGTGGCCATCTAGGCCATCTAGGCAGCCTAAGGAAAACAAGCTCTTTTTCAAATCCGCCCCCGCCACATATTCACCTCCCGATGCTCACCGAGCACTAGAGAGTGATCATCTGGAGCATTCTGTCCTCACCTAACGCGTAATCGCCGGGATTCCTCGCTTACGCTTCGGGTTGGGATTTTGCTTCTTCGCTTTCGGTGGGCATGGGGGTGTTTGCATTGGCGGGCGTGTTCTGGTCGCCGCCGTCGAACTCTTCGTCAAACTTGGCGGCGCTCATGGCTCGCTTGAGCGTGTAGCGCATCACATCGATTGGCGGCGTGTGGCCGGTGAAGTAGCGGAACTGGAGTGCGGCTTGGCCGATGAACATGTCGACGCCGGTGATGACCTTGCAGCGGGCTTGGCGGGCCTGTTTGACGAAGAGCGTTTGCTCGGGGTTGTAGATCGTGTCGAAGACGAACTGGCCTTCCTTGAAGTAACGGCCATCAAAAGGACTATCGTCAACATTGGGATGCATGCCGACTGGCGTGCAGTTGACGATCATGTCGCACCGGGCGCTGTGCCGGAGTTCCCAAGCAACTGCGCGGCCGCCGAGCTTGGCGGCGAGTTCTTCCGCTTTGGGCAGCGAGCGAGCGCAGACGACAACGTCGCCTGAGCGGCGTTTGACGCCGTAGCCGATGGCGCGTGCGACGCCGCCAGCGCCTAAGAGGAGCACGCGACGACCGAGCATCGACGTGTACTTATCTTCGTTCGGAAAGGCTTTTTCAATGCAGTCCATCGCGCCGCGATAGTCGGTGTTGTAGGCCTTCGTTTCCGCTTTGTTGAAGGTCAGCGTATTGGCGGCGCCGATTTCGCGCACGACGTCGGAAGCGGAGACCGCGAGTTTGAGCACTTCTTCTTTGTGGGGAATCGTGACACTCAGGCCGCGAATACCGAGCTCTGGACAATCGGTAAAGAATGATTCGAGATCGGAATGCGGTACCCGGAAAGGCAAATAAACCGCATTGATGCCGAGCTTTTGGAAGAGCGTGTTGTGAATCAGCGGGCTGTAGCTGTGGGCGACGGGATCGGCGATTACACCGTAGACGGAAGTCTGCGCGTTGATGCGCTCGTAATGATATTTGTGCAGCGTGTCATGGAAGGAGAGCTGGCCTGGCGCCATCGTGCGTTCGGGATTGAACGTGGCATAGGTGAAGGGCGAGCCGAACTTGGCGCAAAGGAGTCGCGTTGGCGTTCCGATCTCGCCCATGCAAAAGGCGACGGTCGGAATCGTGGCCTTCTTGAGCATCCGCATCATGCGGACGTTGTCATTGGTCGTTTGGGCCATCGTGGCGATTTTCACGATGTCTGCATCGCAGCTCGTAAGTCGCTTATGAATCTCTTCAAGGTCGTCCGGCGTTTCGCGGAAATTGTGATAGCTGACGATTCGCTTCGTCTTGCCATAGCGGGGAATCTCGCGGGCCGTATCTTCTTCGAGGTCGACGTATTCGACCCCCTCGGCGATTGCGGTGCGAAGACTCAGTAGGCGATCTTTTTCGGAGTCTTTGTAGCGCCCGCCATCTTTTTCGCGGCGGCAGGTGAAGATCACCGGCCCCGGGCGCTCTTTGATGAGGCGGCGGACATTGAGATTACGCGGAACGTAGTCAACGCGCAATTCGCAAAGCTTCGCGCCAGCGGCCACCATATTCTGGTGTTCGGCGAGCATGTTTTTGTGCCGGCTGCGACCAATGCTGACGCAGACGATCGAACCGGAAGTGGGCGCGACAGTTTCCTGCGGCGCGGCAATCACACTGCTCATACTTCGAGCGGAGCCCTTTCTCATACGAATCGGAAGCCTGCCCGAGGTGAACGGGGCCTAGTCACGGCTTATTCGCAAGGACTGGTTTGAGGAAACGAACGTCCTGCACTGGAGAGGAAAGACTTCAGGATTCTACGGCGCCTAACCGTAGCCCACTTTCATATTACTCAAAAAAGCCGCCAAGTCGCTAAGTTCGTTTGAATCGGCGGTCCAATTCTTCCCGGGTAAAGATTAAGGCAGTAGGGCGACCGTGCGGACAATGATGGGCGTTTTCGGTCGCATCCCATTGTGACATAAGGGCTTCGATTTCTGAGGGGGCGAGCCGATCGCCTGCTTTGACGGCGGCGTGACAGGCCATGCGGTGTAATAAGGAGTCGAGCAGTTCCCTCTGGCCGGGCGATTTTCCAGCGGAAATGAGGGGCTCGACCATCTCCCGCAGGAGTTCGGCTGCGGGAGAACGGCTGAGCATGGCCGGATATGCGGAACAGAGCACACAATCGTCCCCGAATGGCTCGATTTCAAAACCGAGGGCTGCGAGGGTTTCCTTCGCTTCGACGAGCGCGGCGATTTCCCGACTGGGAAGCGTGACCGGCTCCGGGACCAGGAGCCGCTGTGACTCGAGGGCTTTGCTGGCCATTTTGTCTTTGAGTTGCTCGTATAGCACCCGCTCATGGAGGGCGTGTTGGTCAATGATCACCATTCCGGTGTCGTTTTCGGTGACTAGATAACAGTTATGCACTTGAATGGTCGGCGTCTTGGCCATTTGTGACCAAGGAAGGTATTCCCGCATCGGGGCATTAGCAGCGGGGATGGGCCGAGGCGCTAAATCACTTCCGCCGATCAAAGCTTGGGCTGCGCCAACGGTGGCTGGCTCTAAGCGCCGCGGTGATGACTGCGGATCGACTCGATGAAGTTGTAGGCCGTCACCGCTTGGTGCATCGAATCGCAAATCGAGCCGGGCAGCCAGTTCGCGTTCGCCACTGGTTTCTTCGGTTGTGCGAGATAGTCCTTGCTCGAATTGACCGCGAGCCCAATCGACGAGTGATTTACGATGTGTGGAGACGCTTTCGGGCGTCATGCCAGGGACTTCGTTGGCCGCATCGGAACTGCTGAGTGCAGGCTGACTGCTGTGAGCTGCGCGGTGGGTGAGGTCAGTTGTGAGAAAACGTTTGCGGAGCGTTCCCAAGAGTTGGCTGTAGATCTTGCCGCTATCTTGAAAACGAACTTCGAGCTTGGTGGGGTGGACATTCACATCGACGAGATCGGGTGGCATTTCGAGGGAGAGGAAGGCAACCGGATATTTGCCGATCATGACGAGGCCGCGATAGGCTTCGCTCAAGGCATGCTGCAGCGCTCGGTCGCGAATGTGGCGACCATTGAGGAAGAGATATTGCATCCGATTATTGGCGCGGGTGACGCTGGGCTCGGCGACATAGCCGGTGAGCTTGATATCGCCTTCGTTGCTCTCGACGGCGATGAGATGTCCTTCGAACTCCGCGCCGAAAAAGGCGACGACACGTTCGGCAAGGTTATTTGTCGGCGGCAGATCATGAATCAAGCGATCGTTGTGCTTGAGTGTGAAGTGGACTGCTGGGTGACTGAGCGCGAGGCGCGTAAAAGCTTCGGCGAGGTGACCGAATTCGGTTTGCGTGGTCCGCATGAACTTGCGACGGACTGGCGTATTGAAAAAAAGGTCGCGGATTTCGATCGTCGTGCCGATGGGGCGCCCGCAGGCTTTGGGTGGCTCGATTTGGCCGCCATTGACGATCAGTTCGCCGCCTTCGTTGGCGTCGGCTGCGCGGCTGGTGAGAACGAGGCGGCTGATTTCGGCGATCGAAGCGAGGGCCTCGCCGCGAAATCCGAGGGTGTGAACGCGGAAGAGGTCGTCGGCCGATTCGATTTTGCTGGTGGCGTGACTGGCGACCGCGAGGAGGAGTTCGTCAAAAGAGATGCCGCAGCCGTCGTCGCTGATGCGGATGTATTCGGTTCCTCCTTGACCGACTTCGACGTCGATGCGATGTGCGCCTGCATCGACGGCGTTTTCTAGGCACTCTTTGAGCGCGCTGGCCGGCCGCTCGATGACTTCGCCGGCAGCGATTTTGTTGACGATGCTCTGGGAGAGTTGGCGGATTTGGGGCAAGGTTGGCTCAGATCGGAGGATTGCGGTTGATTGCCGTGTCGCATTTTCGGGGGTTGCGGCAAGTTGTCCAGCGGTCGGTTTGAAAGCGGTCACGCGGATGCTTTGACGATAGAAATCGATCCTGCAGAAATCCCGACATTCCGGCGTAAAAATGGGACAAGGCGACGGGAATGTTCGGTGAATCAAGAAGTTCGAAGTCGAAAAGGACCGGTTCTTGACGCGCTACGCCAATTGCGAGTTTCGGCACGTCGCTTGCAAACGCTTTTAGTCGACCGACTACGAACGCAAATCAATTCACAAATGTGTCGCCATTCAATTTAGGCTCCTCTCAGTCCGCCTCTTGAGAGAAGAGGCTAGTTGAATTCGCACACCGAGAGATTGTGAATTGGCGATCGTGGTCGGTCTTTTTTATGCGTCACTTAATGCGCCGAGCTTTCTTGGTAACGCTTCTTCAGGGCTTGTCGCGGCGTGTGACTCATGTGGTTGGCACAGCCATTGCTCTATTGAGATTTTCATCAGTACTTGTGAGTTGGCGATTCAAGTTTTGCACGTCAACTCGAAGCGAGCACGGACAGTTGAAATTCCACATGCTCGGCGCCGGGCCCCCGCTACCCACCTGAGCTTCCGATGAAAGGACGAATCATGTCACGCTTTCCGCCACCATCACGATCACGCCTTGCACGCCGCAACCAACAACTTGGCAGGCGCATCTTGGGTTATGAATCGCTCGAAGGCCGCCGAGTGTTGGCGGAGAATCAGCCGCCGGTAAACAGTGTTCCCACAGGGCAGTCGTTTACGATCGAGGATCCAACCGTTGTATTTGGAGCCGTTAATCAGATCTCGACGTCGGACCCCGATGCAGGCAGTCAAAACTTGCGCATGACTCTGTTTGTAAACAATGGCACGGTGACGCTCGCTTCTACGGTGGGAATCAATTTTATTGGCGGTGGAGATGGAACGCGGTATTTGCTCTTTGACGGCAATCAGAGCGATATCAATCGTGCGCTGTTTGGTCTGACTTATCGTGCCAACTCTGGAGTGACGTCGGACGTTTTGACCGTCGACACGCATGACCTGGGACACACCGGGACCGGCGGCGCGAAAGTGGACCGTGATACGATTACCTTGTCACGCGGGGGATCGGGTGGTTCTCCGAATCAAGCGCCGGTTAATCAAGTTCCTGTTAGCCAGGGTTACACGGCGGAGGATCCCCGTGTGACATTCGGAGCATTCAATCGCATCTCGACGAATGATCCCGATGTGGGCAATCGCTTGCTGCGCATGACGCTCTTCGTGAATAGTGGAACCTTGACATTGGGCTCTACGAGTGGCCTCACTTTTGTGGGCGGCAGCAATGGCACTCGCTATTTGCTATTTGATGGAACGCAAACAGATATCAACAACGCTCTCTTGAATCTCACCTATCGAGCGAACGGAAATGTCACTTCTGATCTGCTCACGGTCGATACGCATGACTTGGGAAACACGGGCACGGGCGGCGCCAAGGTCGATCGGGATACGGTGTCTCTATTTCGCGGTCAGTCGTTTCCGAATCAAGAACCAGTCAACACGGTTCCTGCGGGGCAGTTTTACACCAACTCGAACCCAACCGTGACGTTTGACTCGCTCAACCCGATTGGAGTCTACGATCCTGATGCCGGCAATTTGCCGCTACGAACGACACTTTTTGTCAATCAAGGAACGCTCACGCTTGGGACTACGAATGGATTGACCTTTCGCGGCGGCGCGAATGGCACGCGCTATTTGCTATTTGATGGCTCCCAGGCGGACATCAACAATGCGCTCTTCAATCTCACCTACCGCGCCAATGCGGGTTCCAATGCCGATCTATTGACGATCGATACCCATGACTTGGGCAACACCGGATCGGGCGGCGCTCGAGTCGACCGGGATACGGTGACGTTGAATCGCGTTTCCGGGTTCCGTGGCGCGGGCGGCGGAGGTGGCGAAAGTGGTAGTGCGAATTTGGTACGAACTAACGCGCCGCAAGAGCTTGAAGACCTGCAGAACACCGACGCTGTCTTCGCCGCACCGGAACCGATCGTCGCACCTGCCGGCGATTCGGCGTCGCGCCTCGCGGCGACTATGTCTGCGACCAACTTGGGACGTGCTCGAGCGACGAAGTCGACGGATCTAGCACTCAGTGATGTTTAGTTCACGTCGGGACTCGGTCAGTGAGTTTGTTTTGTCGCGGGCCCGAGAGAAGGGCTAGGAAATGGCTCAATGAGCGGCTAAGACGTCCCGCGCAAAAGATGATCACGAGACCGATCGGCATCCACCAGCCGAGCACTTGGGTTTGCGAAAACACGAATGAGCCAAGCGTGCCGTAACCAAGTTTGTCCCAGGCGGGCGAGGGAATATCGAGGGAGTAGAGCGGACGAGAGAACGCGACGGCAATGGACTTCTTGTTTGGCCGTTCGATTTTGATATCGTTGGCGCGATAGGTGTCTTTTAGCCAGTTGGTTAACGCCTCATCATTTTTCGGCAAGCTGCTGAAGTCGACTTGCATCTCGACTTTGCCGTGGATGCGCGAGACGCCACCGAAGAAGATAGCGAAGCCGAGCATCACGATGAGTAACGTCGCGAGGCTCCATTGAGATCGCTTGGTTAGTTCGGACTTTGTTTCGGTTCCCATCAATCTAGCCACTCATCCTGGGGGTCAAATTTGGGGAAGGAAACGATGAGCACCTTCATCTTGCCGAGCGCGCGGTGGCGGGTTTTGGGGCGGATGAGGATGGCTTGTCCGACGGCGACGGGGATGATGTCGTCGTTGAGCTCCATCTGGGCGTCGCTTTGACATTCGAGGAAATAGTAGACCTCGGTGTGGTTTTTGTGGTAGTGCTTTTTGGCGTCGACACTGATAGTGGTGACATGCACGGTCGCGGGGAAATCGGCGGCGTCGGAAAAAGCGCGGCGCGCTTCCCCACAAGGACACCCCACGGGGATGATTTTTGCGAAATCGACCAATTCGTACGGTGAATTTTCGCTGATGGGATTAATCGCGCGGTCCGCTTCGATCGATTTCATGGGAAGTGCTTTCCTGACCACTATATCAGTGCCTTTTCGGCGCGTTCCCGCCGTGACCGGGCGGCGGCAAAGGGGGAGTCTGGCAGCGCGCGGCGGGTGGTTTTTGCTCCCTCAATCACCATACAAGCTTCATAGCTTTCCTTGAAGGAACCCCGGGTGATTAGGAAGAACTTTGCTAATCGCTACAGATTACCAGTTTCAACCGCTTTCAGGGCCGCAAAGTTTGCCTTGATTGACTAGTTACCGCTACCCAAAAAGACCCTACAAAAATCACTGTAAACCATTCCAGGGAAATTGCTTGCGTTCGGTGAAGAGGCGTTCCAACCCGCGCCGATAGTCAACGGTGTCACTGCTGGTTCTTTCCGTGCAAAGTAACGCGCGGAACTGGGAGTGGCACGCCGCTGGTTTTTCGGACCAAGGAGGGGTTCGACGGCGAATGGCGTCGCTTTGACTGAGACAAATCGCGGGAACGTAAGGCATACGAGCGTCCCCGCGCCTGGCCATCACCAAAACAAGCGAGCTGTGAAACACGCATCAACTCGGTAAGTGTTTTTCAGCATCGAGCGGTTCCCCTCGCAAGAGATCGGAACTCAGCTTCCCGCATTTGGCCAGTTGGGGCGCGCCAAGTAAGTTTGGGTACCACCGTTTAGGAGACGTGGTCTTATGAAGATCAAGATGATGATTGGAACATTGGTGTTGGGTCTCGGGCTATGTAGCCAGAGCTTCGCCAACAACAACCTGCTCGATCGTATGCTCGGCTCACATGGCTGTGGCTGCGAAACGAATTGCTGCACGACTAGCTGCTGCAAGCCGAAACTTTGCAAGCCAAAGTGCTGCGAACCGGTTTGTGCACCGAAGTGCTGCGTGGTTTCGGAACCAGCTCCTTGCTGCTCCGCTCCCGCGCCAAGCTGTGGCTGCTCGGCTCCTGCACCTAGCTGCGGCTGTGAAGCTGCTCCTAGCTGCTGCAAGCAGAAGTGCTGCCGTGAAGGCTTGCTGACCAAGCTTCACAACCACCTGAGGTCGAAACGTTGCTGCAAGAAGCCAAAGTGCCAATCTAGCTGTGGCTGCGAAGCCGCTCCTAGCTGTGGTTGCTCGGCTCCTGCTCCGACCTGCTGTGCGGCTCCTGCGCCGACCTGCTGCTCGGCTCCTGCTCCTAGCTGTGGCTGCGAAGCCGCTCCTAGCTGCGGTTGCGAAACCAGCTGCTGCAAAGCCAAGAAGTGCCGCAAGGGCCTTCTTGCTTCGCTCTTCCCGATCCGCAAATGCGGTTCTTGCTGCGAAGCCGCTCCTAGCTGTGGCTGCGAAGTCGCTGCTCCTAGCTGCGGTTGCGGTGGCGGTGTAGTGGTTCCTTCCGCTGCTCCAGTTCCTGCTGCTCCTGCTCCAGCCCCGGCTCCTGCCGCTGCTGCTTATGATGCAGCTCCGATGCCTCCAGCACCTGTTGCCGATCCTTCGGCTTACCTGCCTACCCGTCGTGTCGTTCATCCCGCCAGCCTTGTTCGCTAAGCAATTAGCAAACGAGACGGTTGGGTCAAAGAGACATTGACTATCAAAAACGGTCCGCCGGGAAACTGGCGGACCGTTTTTTGTTTCTTGGAAGGCAAGGAAGTAGGTAGCTGGTTTAAAACCGACTAGAATTGGCGGCGCCTTGGTCCGCTTCTTTGAAAAGCATTTATGAACTCGCCCGTGAACCCTACTAGCGACTCGACCGCAATCAGTCGTCGTAGAATCGGTTTGGCGATCTGGCTAGCGGCTTGCTGGATTCTCTTGGCCATTGGTCGCGAGATGATCTTCTATTGCTTCGGCAGCGAGATCGATCCGCGGTGGAGTGATTTTTTCTTTGGGAATCAGGTTGGGTTGGTGCATGCGATGTTGCTAGCCCTGGCGGCGGTGATCTTCTTTTCGTCGAGGCGAGTCTCTCGTTGGATGTTTGTGGGAGGCGTCATCGCGATGAGCCTCACGATCCTTCTGGCGAGGGCTGGCTATCTCTATTATCTTTACGAATCGACCCAGTCGATGGTGATCCGGACCGTCGTATTTCTCTTGGTCGCTGCAGTCGTTGCTTCAAGGAATCGAATAGGAACGACCCGTTCGAAGGCAACCGCATTTCATTTCAGCATTGTAGATGGCCTGATGTTAACGCTCGTTTTGGCGACGTTCATGGGAGCGATTCGCGATGTGCTGTGGCGTTATCCCAAGCTCTGGCGTGACGACTTGGTGATGGCAAATCGAGATTATGCCGCTTTGGTTTTCTTTGGAACGGAATCGATTGTTGAGTCGGCCATTGGATTTACTTGGTTTGCCATGCTCCGACACAGAGTCCGCTGGACGTTGGCACTGCCGTTTCTCGTGGGCGCGACTTTTTTGGGAAGCGTGATTTGCACTTTGGCGTTCAAGTCTTATGAGTGGTATCAATTTGAATATCCGGTCCAGTTGAAATTCATCACGGACTACTTTCAGATTGCCTTTCCCAAATTGATCGCATTTGCAGTTTGGCTGCTGCTTTTTGGAACCGTGCTTCAGTGGATTGGGTTGCTGCGCGACCTTCATTCCGACTTCCGCAGTGAGATATAAGGAAGTGAGTTGGCTGCTGCTCCCATTGCACCGGCCCAAAACGCGACTGAGTGAGCAGGCTTCAGTAAGGTGGCCTTATCTTCCCTAGCGAATCCTTTACGCCGCTTGACTGAGCCCTTTGCCGCAGGCTAACATATCAGCCAACTTCGATGGGTTGGCGGAAGTCCTCTCTCACCGGTTCACTCGAAGTCCCGCCTCGACCCCACCGCTCGATGGCTTTGCCCATGGATGTTCGTCTCGCTCCCCGCGAGGCGACGGGCGAGCCGCGAGTCCTGCCGCCAAGCCTGCCACACAGGGAGAATGGGCATGATGCCATTTTTAGGTCGCGTGCTGCGCTGCCAGAGGGCCCCTTTCTGCCTCCGGGGCGCCGCGTGCGCGCTACTACTCGGTTTCGCGAGTCAAGTTGCGTTTGCTCAGGAAGCGACTCCTGCAGCGTCTTCCCCGGCGCCGCTGCATCAGCGGATCGATGAGCTTGTCGCCAAGGTGCATCTGGGACCGGTTTCTCCTATCGCCAATGACGCCGATTTTGTGCGACGCATTTATCTCGATCTCACCGGCGCGATTCCCAGTGTGAGTGAGACGAAAGAGTTTCTGAATGATACCGATGTATTGAAACGCGCCAAACTTGTCGATCGATTGCTCGCCGATCCGCGGCACGCGCGCAACATGGCTAACGTCTTTGACGTGATGCTCATGGAGCGGCGACCTGACAAGCATGTCACCGCAGTAGAGTGGCGCAAATATCTGTTCGATTCTTTTCTGGCCAACAAGCCTTATGACGTTCTGGTCAAGGAAATCTTGACTAGCGACGGAACCGATCCGGCAACTCGTCCCGCCGCGAAATTCGTTCTGGATCGCGAAGTGGAGCCGAACCTGATGACGCGCGACCTGGGACGCGTTTTCTATGGTCAAGATCTGCAGTGCGCTCAGTGCCATGATCATCCGCTGGTGGACGATTACCACCAGGCCGATTATTACGGACTCTATGCCTTCTTCAGCCGCTCCCAGCTTTTCACGCAGGCTGATAAAAAAGTCGTGCTGATGGATAATCTTGAAGGTGAAGTTGGCTTTCAATCGGTCTTTGATAAGGCAGCGATTGGCAATTCTCTGCCGCGAGTCATTGGCGGCAAGCAACTTGCTGAACCGCGATTACCTGCGGGGCAGGAGTGGATTACTGCGCCTGCGAAGGATGTTCGGCATGTGCCCAAATACAGCCGACGGGCGCAGCTGGCGGCGCAGGTCGCTGCGATGGACAACCGGCCCTTTGCTCGGAATATCGCCAATCGGCTTTGGGCTCAGATGCTTGGTCGCGGAATTGTAGAACCGGTGGACTTTCAGCACGTGGGGAATCCGCCGACCAATCCGGAACTGCTCGATGCGCTGGCGAGTTCTCTGGTTGAAATGAAGTTTGATATGCGAGCATTTTTGCGCGAAATCGCACTCTCGCAGACGTATCAAAGGGGGATGGAATTGCCGAGCGATTTGCCGCAGCAAGTCGCGCAAGCCCAAGCACGCGCCGCTATCATCGCCGACGAACTCGCGAAGCTGACCTCGGTCCAAAAGGCAGACTCAGATGCGTTTGCGACCGTCTTGGCGGAATCGAATGCGGCTCGTCGCGCGCTTCCGCAATTGGTGGAAGAAGTCACGAAAGCCAAAGCCGCCGCCGCTGCGGTTCAAAAGGCAATCGATGCCGCCAATAAAGTGGTGGCCGACACGAATGCTCAACTCGCCGCCAAAAAGGATATTGAGAAGTCGCTCGCTGAAGCCACGGCCAAAGGCAAGGAGGCGGCGGCCAAGCTTGCCGCTGATAAGGAACTCGCTGAGGCCGTTGCCAAGATCGAAGCGAAGGCGAATCAAGTCATCGCCGAGTCGGCTGCGATTGCAAAGCAAGTTGAAGAAAAGGCAGCGCTGGCCAAAGTTGAAGTCGACAAAATGCCGCCCTTCCAACAAGCGGTCGATGTGGTTGCGTTAAAGCTCGAGGAAGCGCGAAAGAGCCTGATCGCCATCGAAGAACGTGAAGTAGCCGCAGAGGAGAAACGCCGTACGGCGGAGTTTGCCGTTAGCCAACGTCTGCTTGCAGCGAAGGAAATGGAATCGCTTCATGCGTTTTCCGCAGCCTTCACTGCCCAGACTGCCGCCGCAGGCGAATCCCAAGCTGTCGCGCAACAAGTTGCAAATGTTCAATCCGAACAGCAGAAGATGGCCACAGAGATGGGGCAACTTCAAATCGCCACGGAAAATGCAAAGAAAGCGCATGCCGACGCCCAACAAGCAATGCAGCAGGCTAGTAAAGTCGCTGAAGCCAAAGTCGGTGTGGTCAAGTTGCTCGAGCAGGTGCGAGCGAATCTGGATGCGGCGACTAAAGCAATTCCCAATGATCCGGGATTACCGAAACTCGCAGCGTCGCTCTCGCCTCGAAGTGAAATCGCGGCCCAAGAGGTTGTTAAGGCGAATGAAGCACTTGCGATTTGCCAAAGTGCGATGTCGAGCGCTGCCGCGCAGATGACAGCCGCGCAGGAGCAGTTAAACACCGCCAATGTCAAGGTAAATTCGCTCGCCCAAGACCTCGCCGCCAAGCAGGCAGCTGTCGCCGTCGCCGCTCAAAAAGCCAAAGCGAGCACGGAAGCCTCCCAAATGGCTGCCGCGAAGCTCGAAGAACAATTTTCTGGCGATTTCGCCTCGCGTCCTTTGCGGCACCTTGCGCCTGAGCAACTTGGTTGGAGCATATTGCGAACCACTGGGGTTTACGATTCCTACTGGGCGCAAACCACGGCTGAGATCGAAAAAGCGACTCCGCTTTCGGAAGAGGCGAAGAAAGATCCTGCTCAAGTCGCTGTTCGCAAGTTGCAGACCGAACAAGCTGTGTACGACAAGCTCGCGCCGAGTGTGAATACTTTTGTCCAATTCTATGGCGCCGGCGCGGGGCAGCCGCAAAGCGATTTCTTCGCTACCGTTGACCAGGCGCTATTCCTCGCCAATGGCGGCGCGGTCAAGAGTTGGCTGGCGCCGAGCGGTGAAAACCTTACGGGGCGGCTTCTCAAATTGGATGATCCTAGCGCGTTGAGCGAAGAGCTTTATCTCAGCATCTTTTCTCGCAAGCCAACCGCTCCCGAAACTGCTGACATTGCTGCTTACCTTGCCGCTCGACCGATGGATCGCCCCGTCGCCATTCAAGAACTCGCTTGGGGCCTCATTAGCTCCGCTGAGTTTCGATTTAATCATTAGGAGAACGCCATGAAATGCCAATATGCTTGCGGGACCGCGGAGCACGGACTTGCTCGGCGCCAATTTCTTGGCACAGGCCTCGGTGTCGGTTTAGGCGCCGTCGTGGGGGGGCTGGGACTCTTTGGTCGACCGGCAACCGCGGCGGCGCTGGCGAAAGACCAGAAGCGAGTGATCGTCTTCAACATGCATGGCGGCTTAAGCCAGCTAGAGAGTTGGGATCCCAAGCCAGGAACGCCCACCGGTGGCCCCTTTCGCGCGATCCCCACTTCCGTTCCTGGCGTGCATATCAGCGAACTACTGCCGCATACCGCCAAGCAGATGCACCACCTCGCGCTCGTGCGTAGTGTGAACACCAAGGAAGATGACCACGGCAAGGGCGCTTACAAAATGCTCACGGGGCGCAATCAAACGCCCGCCGCTGATTATCCGATGATCGGTGCGGTCATGGCAAAGTGCCTGGAATCGCCTGCAAACTCGCTACCTGGACACATTTCGATCACGCCGGGTGGAGGGGGCGGTCGCGGCAATGACGCAGCCTATCTTGGCCCGCGCTATAGCAGCATCACGCTCGGCAATGGCAACCCGCCGCAGAACTCCAATCGGCCCACCGATATCTCCGAAGCCGCGGACGCCGCACGGCAAGATTTCCGCCGCAAGGCCAACGAGAAATTCCTTTCGCGCCGCCGCACCGCGATGACCGATGCCTATGTCGGCAGTTACGAACAGGCGCTCGAACTCATGCGGCAAGGCGAGGTCTTCGATGTCAGCAAAGAGCCCGAAAAGGAACATGAGCGATATGGCAAGTATGATTTTGGACGCCACTGTTTGCTTGCCCGTCGCCTTCTCGAAAAGGGTGTTTCCTTCGTGCAGGTCAGTCACTCCAACTACGACACGCACAATGAGAATTTCGATTTCCATCTTGAGCAGGTCGGCGAATTCGATCGTCCTTTTGCAACTCTGGTGGGCGACTTAGCTGATCGCGGAATGCTCGACAGTACGCTGATCATTGTGCTGTCGGAATTTGGCCGCACGCCCAACATCAATCTCTACTATGGGCGCGATCACTGGAGCGCAGCGTGGTCGATCTGCGTGGCTGGCGGCAAGATTGCCCGTGGCGCGGTGATTGGTAAGACCAATGAAAAAGGCACGGCGGTGACTGATCGCGAAGTGAACCACGCCCATCTGTTCCACACCTACCTCAATGCGCTCGGTCTCGACTCCACCGGCCACTTTGAAGTTGCCGGTCGCGAAATGCCGATGGCTGATCCGGCGTTTGGAAAAATCACAGAGCTATTGACCTAAGACCTTCTCCCCACGAAGGCACAAAGACACAAAGTAAATACAAAAGAAGATTTTGAAACGCAGAGGTCGCAGAGAGCGCGGAGCAATTTAATCGCCTTTTTTGGATCTCCGCAACGGAACGCATTTCCTTCGTGTCTTTGTGCCTTCGTGGTGAAATATTGAAAGGCCGCAATGCAAACGCCTAAACTCGATGTCACTCAGGCGCACGTAACTAACACTTGGGCCCATGAGAGCCCGCTGTTGGCTTGTCGGTTTGATCCTAAGGGTCGTTTTGCTTTCACCTCTGCGGAGGACGGCAAGGTTCAGCGCTGGGCGCTTGCTGATGGTAAGAAAACCGTTTTTGGCGGCCACGAAAGCTGGGTTTTCTCTCTGGCTCTTTCGCGCGATGGCGAAACGCTGTTCACCGGCGGCGGTGATGGGAAGCTCGCTTGGTATCCGGCCGCCGCTGATGCACTGGTCGCTTCGCGGGTTGTCGAGGCGCATCAGGGTTGGATTCGTTGTATGGCGCTCAGTCCAGATGGCTTGCAGCTCGCCACTGGCGGCAACGATAAGGCAGTGCGGATTTGGAACGTGGCCACCGGTGAAAAGGTGCGCGAATTCATTGAACACGAAGTTCCGGTCTATAGCCTGCTTTGGCATCCCAGCGAGCCGATGCTGCTCTCCGGCGATCTGCGCGGTGTCGTCAAGCAATGGGATCTCAATCTGGCCAAACTCACACGAGCCTTTGACGCCAAGGCATTGCATTCTTTTAACGGCGGCCAGCAAGTTGATTTCGGCGGCGTTCGCAG
>JBKJSI010000143.1:0-15188 GCA_046595915.1 Pirellulaceae bacterium | reverse complement strand
GGGATTTGCTCATCACCGCGAGAAGCCGAGGAACTTTTTGTTTCGCTGGGCGAGTCGACTCGGAATGATCCCGATCGCGCTGATCTACGTGATGGTGCTTTACTTCTCGCAGTACACATCATGGACCGGTATTTACAGTCTCTTTGAACAACATGCGTTTCTGGTTCCGGCCCCGTTTTTGAGTAATTGATTTCGCCAGCTAGGGTTCAGCACTTCATCCTTCAGTTGGCGCGGGTTCCAATCGTTCGCGATGCCAGGATGCAAGCCACATCGCAAAAGCGCCGCCGAGAATGCCGAAGAGTCCGCAAAAGATCGTGTGGCCGCCGAGGCGAAAGTTGTAGTTGCCGGTGAACTGCGAGATTTGCGAAGGGGGTGTCCATTGCGCTGGGCTACTGCTGCCATCGGTCCAGCGAACTAGATAGAGGGCGCCATCGATATCATCGATCACGCCAGGGTAGTAGCCGCCATTTGCATATTGGGCGCTGACGGCGGAGCCGACGGCGAGTCGAGTGTGCAGATTGGCTTGAAGCCAATCGAGGGCGGTGGTCGTTGGCAATTGGTCTCGCTCGTAATAGGAATTTGCATTGGGTGCCCAGCTTCCGGAAAGAACTGTTAGGCGGCTCCAGACCGCGGCATTGCTGGCGCCGCCTACGCTGCTGATGTCAGCCGCTGAGAGAGACGACCAGTACCATATACCAATCACGGCAAACCCAATCCAAAAGGGTTTTGATGGTTGTGGCAGCACAAATGCGCAGATGACGGCGATGCAAAGCAGGAACTGCCAGGCCAGCGACGCAACATTGGCTACGATCGGCCAAGGCGAGACCATCGCCGCAAAGGCAAACATCAAAAGCGTGACGGTCGTCATGAGTGCGCGGAAGGAAAATCGCCAGGGCATAGTAAAGTCTCCCTGATATTGACGCGGTCGAGATGCTTAAGTTTCCAGCGCTTGTCGGCGCAGTGTCAAGCGATTTGACGTGATGTTCGTTGGTCGTTTGCGGCGGAAAACCGCAATTTACGATCTTGATACGACGACCAAATCATGGCGTGCAAACTAATAGCGAGAAACCCGCCACATATCGACGACGTTGACGAACACAAATGCGATTCCGATTCCGACCATGATCCAATTGATGATCGTCGCCCAGAGCCGCCGACGTTGACCAGTTTGCGAGAGCAACGAAACGGAATCGCGGGTGTCGATAAGAACCACCATCGAATATGCATGGAGTAGCACGGGGCATAAAAAGAGCCCAATGACGGAAGCACGCCACGCTCGGAGGACCATGGCTTCCACCTCCGCAGCGGATGCATCGGGAGCCATCGTACCCATCTTCGAGGTGCGCGGCGAAGAATAGGGATTTGGGTCCGTACTGAGAACGGGTGGAAGGTCTTCGGTTGGGTCTTCCCCCAATTCATTTACCCAGACTTTCGGCGGCGGAATGGCTGCCGCTCCCTCCGGGCGCTCGGTATCACATGACCAGCAGGCTTCAAACCCTGCATCCACTTCTTCGCCGCAATTGGGGCAGATCCATCCGGGCGATCGATCGCTAGCAGAGTGCTCAGAAAAAGTGCGAAGCAGTTCTTCCGCTTCCTCTTTTCGGTCAGAGGGAACCAGCACTCTCACGCCGCCGAGCGCTGTGCCGACATAGTGCATCGCGCGATTGGTTTCCGAACTTTCGATGAAGGCGGCGATGCCGCGATCCTCGAGTGCAATGCGAAGCGTCTCAGCGATGACGGGGTTTTCAAGCCGCGTGAGTTCGACCAGTTTTGCCTTCATCGTCGCATTTCTAGTTGGTTGCGCCCGTCCGAAGTGAGGCGAGCCTCGCTCGCAATTCGCTGGGCGATGCCGTGCCTGTTGTACCTAATTTGCGAATCGTAATCGACGCCGTGAGATTGGCCATTTCGGCAGCTTCTTCGGGGCTTGCGCCGGCTAACAAGGAGAGAACGATGGCGGCGGTGGCGCTGTCGCCGGCGCCGACGATGTCGATAGGGCCTTCGACTTTCGCGGTGGGTACATGTACAGGTTTGCTGTTAGGCGAGGCGACCAGGATTCCTTGTGGGCCGACGGTGCAGAAAAGCGTGCTTTTTGTTTTTTGGCAAATCGAATTCGCCGCTTTGCAAACACGTTGCCAGTCTTCGGTTTCGGGGGAGGGCGCGTCGCAATCAAGGTCGCCTGCAGCTCGCAGGATTTCGTGATGATTGCCTTTGAGGACGCCGAAATCAAAAAGACTTAAGTGCTGCCGACTGTCGGTGTAGACCAATTTTTTCGGATGAGCCGCAGCGACGGCGCGAAGTCCGTTGCGAGCGCCGCTGTTCACGACGCCCCAGTCGGTTTCGTTGATTTGATCGAGAATCACCAGCGCGTCGACTTGTTCGATTAGCTCTTCAAGAACCTCGATCACGAGTTGTGTTGTCTCTAGCGACAGCGACGCGCGAGTTCGTAGGTCGAGTCGATTGAGTTCTCGCCAAGAACCGTCCGGCATGGGTCGCATCGGCTTGGTATAGGTCGGGGTGAGCCGCGCGGGAACGCTGAGAATGCATCGCTCGTCGACGGGCAGTCCGGCAAGCGACTTGCGCAGATCGTAGCCATGGCCATCATCGCCAATCACCGTCAGCGGCGCAAGCTTGCCGACGCCGAGCGCGGCCAGATTGTTCATCACCGTGCCCAGTGCGCCAGGCGAATTGACGACGTGATCGATCTGATACGCTTCCAGACCCGTCTCAATCGAAATTTCTTCGACCGGGGCGAGATGCAAGTAGCGATCGAGGAAGAGATCGCCGATGAGGCCGACACGGAATTGGCCAAATTGGCTCAGTAGTGCTTCGAGACGCGCTTCACTTGGCATGCGGCGCTCCCGCTTCAAGCTCCGCATCGCTCAGCGAACGAGCCGCGAGCGCCGCTTTGCGGAGCAATTGCACCGTTTGCCGATGATCACCGCAGACGTAAAAACTCTCGCCGCCATCGGCCACCGTGCGAACCAAAATGGTTTTCCAGGGGCGATAGTAATACTGTGGATCGGACTTCGGCGCCTCCTTGGACATGTTTCCTTTGATCGAAATAAGGTCAAATGCGGCTGTGGTGAAGTTGGCGATTTTACGTCCCTCCTGATGGGCCACATTGCGGGTCATTGCTAATGCTTTGAGATAGACCTCGGGGCCCATGACCGCCGAGCCGAAGCAGAGAAACACGCCCCCTTCGAGCTTGTCGACCGTATGGCAGACCGTAAGGAAGTCACGGTAACTGGCGAGGCCAAACGCCTCGGAATCGAAGTTGGGATGCTCATGCAAAATGTCGTAACCAATGCCGATGTGGGAAGTCACGGGGACGCCTAGGCGTGCGCCTGCGGCTAAGACGCTTGAATCTTGATAAGCATAGTTTCCATCCAAAATCGCATTGCCTAAAGACTCGCCGAGACCAAGGCCCTGCGCGACGCCTGCCTTGACGATGTCATTCATCTCGCCTGTTTCGCGCCACAGGCCGAATTCGCCGGAAGAGATATATTTCGCGACGCTCTCGCAGGTGGCGCCGATTCTCGCCAACTCATAGTCATGGATCGGACCGGCGCCATTCATGCCGATATGCGTCAACAAACCGCGCTCCATTAGGTCAATCAGTTGGCGTCCTGCGCCTGCGCGAATGACATGGGCGCCCATCAGCATTAAGATCGCCGCTCCGCGCCGCCGGGCGCGCTCCATTCGCTTACCCAATGTCGCGATGATCTCCATTTCCTCGGATCCAAGTGGAGCCACCTCGGCTTCGAGTGGAAGGAGCCAATCATGTTTTACGTCGTGAATCCGTTCGGCGAGCGGGCGAATCTTGAGGCGGTTGCGATCAAACTGGGGCCACGGCATGGTTTTGAGTCCGCTCTAAAATGCGTTTCACTTGCGTCGAATTAGCTTAAGCCAAGCAGTTTAAGAATATCGCTCAGCGCTTCGTAGTCGGGGATGATCGCTTGAGCGCCCGCTTCGATCAAGCGGCGTCGGTGCGCAGTGAACTCTTCTGGGCGTTGTTCCGACCATTTGGCGACGCCAATTGCATATCCGCCGACACGTCGCGTTTCGCGGATTTCAACGACTCCATCGCCAAAACCGACGATTTCGCCGCCCTTGATGCCGAGCTGGCGAATCATGTCATCAAGTACGCGGCCCTTGGAAAAAGTGGGATCATTTGGGGGCGCGCCGTAGATGTGAGGATTGAAGAATTGATCTAGTTTCAATAGCCGTATCTCTCGCTGAACGGCGTCATCATCTGTTCCCGAACACAAGATGAGGTGAATCTGTTTTGCGGCAAGTGAATTCAAGAGTGATTCCGCGCCGTGAACGATCATCGTGCTTGCTGAGTTGGCTGACTGAATCGCGGCGATTCGCTCATCTTTCACGGCGGCGAGTCGATTGGAATAAACCTCCTTGTACCATTCGGCACTTTGGGGCTTTCCGCCTCTCCAGGCCACTTCCTCTGCAAGCCGCTCCATTTGATGGATGGTTGGTTGTCCCGTGAGATCATCGATGTAGGTCGAAATGTAACTAGCCAACTCGTCGCGAGATTCATTCTCTTGGAGCGGGGCCAGTTCCTCGAGCGCTTGATGAAGCATCACCGACTGCCAACCGGATCGCAGAAGGGAAAGCGTGTCGTCGAAATCAAAGACGGCGGCGCGAAACGGACCGCGCGGATGCGCCGTTTCGATAATATCTAAGCCCGGTTTGTTCACGAAGTTTATTCACCAAGGTCGCGCTAGCATGGAAATGAGGAAGCGATTTGAAGTTGCGAGACGCTAATCACCGCCGCTTTTGGCGGGCGCTGCGGCAGGAGATTCTGATGGCGCTTTGGCTGCAGTTTCGGGCGGCGCCGGCGTGGCCGGCGCGGCAGCGGTAACGGCAGGCGGCGCGGCGGGAACTGTGGTCGCAACGGGCTCCGGTCTAGGAACGGGTACGATCGCGATCACCGGAGGTGTATTCGCGAGCGATGGTTGCGGCGGATGGGTGAAGGCTAAGAGTCGCTTCGATTCCTTGAGTAAGAAATCGACATTCATGAAGGGCTCGGCGCTAATATCTTGCCAGCGAATCGCTCCATCGGGATCGATCAAAAACGTTCCATGTAGGGGAACATTTTCAAAATCATCAAAGCAGCGAAATGCCTTGAAGGCATTGAGATCGGGATCGGCAAGCAAGGGAATCGGCATCACGCCGTCGGTGTAATTTTGATGGGATGCCTTAAGGCCTTCGAGTTTGTCGGAGCTGATCGCGACCCATTCGAGACCTGCCGCGCGAAAGTCATTTTGCCGCTTCGCAAAGGTTTTCAATTGTTCGGCACAATGTAAGCAGCCGCTGCCAAGATAGAACATGACGACGACAGGCTTGCCTCGGAACTCCGAGAGGGCGCTGGGGCGACCCGTCCAATCGGGCAGCCGAAAATCAGGAGCGGTCGATGGCTTCCAGCGGAATGGGCCCAGTGTTGCGAGTTCGGGCCGCACGCCGATATCGTTGGCGGCGGGTTTTTGAATTCGCCAATCCTCGGGTAGTCCAAGCTCTTTGGCGATAGGCGCGAGTCGGGCGAAGGGAGGCACATTCAGGTCGATCGATTGCGAAAGCTCGCGCAATTGATTGAACTCTTTCGCGGCGTCGAGCGGCTTGCCCGCGGCCCAAAGGATCTCCACCAGGGCGGCGAGAGGTAGTGTTTCATTTTTATTGTTGCGAACATGGTCGCGGGCTGATTTTTCGGCCTCCTCTTTTTCGCCGACTTTGAATCTCAACCAAGTCAAATAGGTCGGCTCGACACCGCCTGCTTTTTTGAGCAAATCCCAGCCTTTTTTCATGTCACCGGCCAGAATTGCCTCGTGACCTTCTAGTTCATCAACCGCCTTTTGCAGCTCGCGGGTCTTTTCCTCAAATGGCTTTACCGCCTTCTTTTTTTCGTCATCGACGAGCTTTTGCAGATTGGGATCATCTTTTTTCTCGCCGCGAATTTTTGCCTCTGCTTCGGACTCGGCTTTGGCTTGGGCCTCTTTTTCCTTCTGCAAGAGTTCGCGAACGACAGTGAGTTGCGCGATGCCTAAGTCCTTGCTTCCCTTGCGGAAATAGGCTTCGCCAATCATCCGAGCACGACGGGCTTGGTCCTTCACATCTTCTTGAGTCTCCAAGTAGCTCGTACCGGAGAGTTGCAAGAGCTCATCCCACATCTCAAATCGACTCAGCATTTCATTGAGGCGAGATCGACCAAAGCTCGAGCTGCCGCCGCCTGGAAAACTGTTGTATTTGGGATGTCGCGGCAACTCGATCATGTTTTTTGCGAGGTCGATGCCATCGCGGACGCGCCCCAGGTTACTCAGATTTCGGATCAGCCATTCGTTGTTGTGCGAAAAATTGTGGATTTGATCGGGCATCACGCCATCGCGCATCATGTGGGCGTGATCAACGCGGGCGGATGCCTCTTGCTGGTACACCGCATCGGCGTATCGCTTTAGTTTCGAGTAGGTATGGCCTGACATGTGCCACATATGGGCGATGCCGGGCGCGGTTTGCCCACAGACGCCTGCGGAGATGCGTGCCTTGTCATCGCGAGTGTTATCCCAAAGGTGAACGCGATAGTGGTGCGCTGGGTGCATCGGATCAGCGCGGAAGATTTCCTCCAGGAGTGCATCAACCGCCAAGTAGCTTAGCAGCGGGCTGCCGCCCTCGCGGCTTTTCCACAACTGGAGACAGAGAAAGGCTTTTGCTTCGATATCTTCGGGGTGATCAAGGCAAATCTTTTCGAGAGTCTTGATGTATTTTTCGTTTCGCTCTCTGCCTTTCTTCGCATCGGCTTGAAAGTAATCGTTGAGCGCTTCGATATAGAGTTTTTCGCGCGGCGTCGCGGAGTCTTTACGCTTTACGGCTGGCGCGATGAATTCCTTGCCGCGATTGAGGTTGTCCATATTGGAGAGCGCCATGCCCCAATAAGCCATCGCGCAATCGGGATCGATCGCGGCGGCCTGGCGGAATGATCTCTCGCTCTCGAAGAACCAAAAGCCATGAAGTTGGCACACGCCCTGTTCGATGAATTTTTGTGCCTCTGGGCTTTTCGTCGTTACGGGGAACCGAATCTTCGCCATCCCCGGCATTAGGTAAGCTTTTTGGCGCGGCCCTTCATCGAAAACGTGTCCTTGGAAAGAATGCCCCGGCAATGGCGGCCCTTCCGCCTTTTTCTCTTCCGCCTTCTTTTCTTCCGCGGGCTTTGTCTCTGCTGGCTTCGCGTCGGCTGGCTTCACTTCAACGGGCTTCACCTCAGCCGGTTTGACTTCCGCCGGCTTCGTCTCGGCAGGTGGCATTTCTGCCGGTTTGGCCTCTGGCGGTTTCGCTTCCGCAGGCTTTTCTTGTGCAGGCTTTTCTTGTGCAGGTTCGGCGGCGGGCTTGGCGGCCGGTTCTTGAACTGGTGGAGTGGCTGGCGGATTGGCCACTGGTGGTGGCGCGGTGGGGGCTGGCTCTTGGAAGAGGCTAAGGCATGTTAGACAAAGCGTCCAACCCAGGTGTGCCACCGTTGTCGGTAGGTACATCATTAAATTCCAATTAGGAGACCGGTTGGGTCTCTTGGATGGCGGCGGGGAGGAAAATGCCGCACTGGCGGGATGAAATCGGCATCCCTAATCTATTCCGAATCGATCCCAACCTCAACCAGCATATCGATTTAGCTTGTTTTCAGCGGCACTTTGCGGCTGCAATACCTGGAACTTAAAACAATGACACCATTCACGATCGAAGTCGGCGTCACTCGAGTTGACGATGCCATTGCAGCGGAACTTGCCGGCGCACAACGCCTTGAACTCAATTCGGCCCTCATTTTGGGTGGTCTGACGCCCTCATGGGGTCTTATCGGCGAAGTGATCCGCGCCGTGAAGATCCCAGTAATGATCATGATTCGCCCTCGTGGGGGCGGGTTTTGCTACAGCGCTTCCGAGGTGGATGTGATGCGGCGCGATGTCGTCGCGGCGGTCACCGCCGGCGCTAAAGGCGTCGTCTTTGGCCCAATTACTCCGCAAGGTGAAATTGATGTTGCCGCGACGGAGCGCCTCGTACGCGCTGCTGGGAACGCACCGAGCATTTTTCATCGCGCGTTTGATCTTTGCAGGGACGCCGATCAAGCGCTCGACAAACTCATCGAACTTGGAGTTCGCCGGGTGATGACGAGTGGCGGAGCTACGACCGCGCTTTTGGGCGCGGAGAAGATTGCTCACCTTCGAAGCCATGCGGCTGATCGCATTGAGATTCTCCCAGCGGGGGGCATTCGCAATGAGAATGTCGCAGCGCTCATCGCTGCGACCGGCTGCAATCAGGTCCATGCTTCATTTCGAAAATTTACCCGTGACGAAACGAACTGGCCTGCAAATAGCCCGCCGCTGGGTGCGCCGGCGGCGGATGAATGTGAGCATGAGTCAGTCGATTCGGAGGAAGTGAAGCGGATGGTGGAATTGCACCCTTATGGAAGCGTCGCGACTTCGCCGCCATTGCGAGTGGAAAGCGATTGATACAAGGTGTAGTCGATGCCATGTGCTTGAAAGCGCACCGAACCATCGCAAATCGCAAAGTTTCCACCGCCTGGATGTTGACTTCGGAAGGCGCCAAACACGGTGGTTGTGTTTTTGTGATTGTTGAATGGGTTGAACGTCGTTCCCCACGAATAGCCGATGTAGCCATAAGCCCAGATACCGCCGTAGCTTGTCGAGGCCCTTCCTTGCGGCGCGAAGTCAGTTTCACCCGCAAGGTAGGTGCCTGAGGTTCCATCGGTCACATCGCGAAGGCCGGTTGGGCGACGATTTGTGCTGGTAGCCACCGTACTGATGATCGGAACGATCGCACCGTTGTAGGCAGGCTCCGGCACTCCATAAGCCGATGCGTAGTGCAGCAGCGATACATCCTGCGATCCCGCACAATACAAGTAGCTGCAAGGTGCGCGATTTTCCGCGAGTGGGCCGCTGGGGGGGCTCATCGTCGGGCATGTGTAAGTCGGGATCAACATCTGCTGCATCATGGCGTTCGTGTAGCCATCGCCATCGGAATCGTCGGTGCTGTTACGCGGAAGGTCGGCTTTCCAGCGACTTGCGATTGCGTCGCTCTCCAGAAAGGGAAGAACCTGGATAAATCCTGTCGACCAGCTCGACGTAATCGAAGTGTTTTGCCGATCGAGCGTCGCGTAGGGAAACTTCTGAAACGTGTCGTGGAAGTTGTGCGTCGCCAAACCGAGTTGCTTCATATTGTTGGAGCAGGACATCCGCCGCGCCGCTTCGCGAGCCGCCTGAACTGCGGGCAGGAGCAGGGCAATTAGAACGCCAATAATGGCGATCACCACCAAGAGCTCAACGAGCGTGAAACCACCAGACCGATTGCGCCTCATCGAAAGTCCCCAATGAAAAAGAAGTTCAAACGGCAGGCGGCGAACGGTTTCGCGCCTGCGGATTGGCTTCGGTCTCACTGGCGGAGCGAAGCAGAACCGACTCTGCTTCACCCAACTGGCTGGCTTGCACCGAAAAACCGGCTCGTAATGTGATATTGAGACTCAGTATCAGCACGATTCTACGAATTGTTCGCTCGCCGTCAACTACATCACTGCGGCTGACCTGCTTCTGCAGCTATTTGATCGTTGACGAGCGTCGTAAGTCGTTATTATGAAAGGAACTCGGCACAGGCTCACTTGGCGACAAAAAGGAGCCGTATCGCTGCGAATCTGAGTGAAAAATGGGACGAAAGCCAACTACTGAAAACGCCTTTTTGAAGCTATTGAGCGAGGAGCAGGGACCGCTTTATTGGATTGGGGTCGACCGGACCATTCGCTATGTCAATGAAACGATGGCTCAGTGGCTGGGCGTTGAACGCGAAAAACTCGAAGGCGTTCGGGCCGAATATCATTCGGTCGCAACAGAAGCCGAGCCGCACCTGCTGGTGAATTCGCTTTGCCCTGCGGCGGAAGTTTTTGATGGGACGCAAACCCATTTTCAGCTGCGACTCGTCCGACAGGGTGCTTTGCCGAGTCGGCATTCAGCCCAAGCGATGGTGCTGCGGGGTGGCGATGGCTCTGAGCTTGGTTTACTTGTCACCATAACGACTGATCCCCTCGGGCATGAACCTAAGAAGAGGCAATTAGATTCATTGCACCTGCGCGTCGCGCAAATTCGTGAGGAACAAACGAAGCTTGCGAAGATCGATCGGTTTCTTGGTGTGAGCCCCGCTTCGAAACGAATCCGTGAGCAAGTCACTCTTGCGGCCGAGTCGGATGCTTCGACGCTGATTGTTGGCCCGCCTGGCAGCGGGCGTGAAACAATCGCTCGCGCCATCTTTGCCGCTGGCGCTGCGTCGCGAAGACTGTTGCCAATCCAATGCCGTCAACTTGATGCGGAAATGCTGCGATCCATGGTCGATATGACGGCGTTTCGCAAACCGACGAGCGGCGTCGTTTCGCAAGTGCTGTTGATGCTTGAAGTCGATCAACTCGATCACGCCGCGCAGCTCGCGCTGCGAGAGGTCTTTCGGGAGCCGAAGCCGCCGCGGGTCTTATCGACCGCCAGGCAGTCTCTCAGGGCGCTTGCCGAGCAGGGTAAATTCGATACGGCGCTTTGTGACCACTTGTCGGTACTTCGCATCGAGTCGCCCGCTCTCGCGGAGCGGCGTGAAGATATTCCAATTCTCGCGCAGGCGTTTTTAGAGCGACTCAATCCGGGCCGCGATATTCAGTTGGCCGGCTTTGCTCCCGAGGCGATGGATTTGCTCGTTTGTTATTCATGGCCTGGCAATATTGATCAACTGGCCGAGATCGTGCGGCAGGCAGCGGATACTGCGACAAAGCCGCTCATCTACGCTTCGCAATTGCCGGAGCGAATCAAGGCCGCGCGACATGCCGCTGAGCACCCTCGCGAGCCGGCGACAGCGCCGATTGAACTCGATGCGATCTTGCAGCAAGTGGAACGAGAACTGATTGAGCGAGCTTTGTCGCTAGCCGGCGGCAATAAATCGAAAGCGGCGAGTCTCCTTAGCTTGCCGAGGAACCGGCTTTTGCGAAAACTCGAACTGCTGAAGATCGATTCGCCTCGTTCGGCCGATGACGAACTCGAACTGCCAGATTTCCGTCCGATTTCGGAGTTCCCTAATTTGGCCGCTCGGCTCGATGCGGAATAAACCATCATGAGTCGAACAGCGGCGATCGTTTGGGACTCGGGTCAAAGCTGGGCTGCGGCTTTAGGCCAGCTCTGCGCGGGGCGGTTTCGCGTCGCCGTCAGCACTGAGTATGCCGGGATTTGCCGCATAGCTTCGCAATGCCCCTATGCAGTTTCGCTTTGGGAAGTCAACTTAACGAACTGGGAAGATCGCGTCCGCCGCCTCCGCGAGTTTGTGCGAGAACGGCCCTCTCCGGGGGTCGCCATCGCGGTCAGCGACGTACCGCCGTTGGCGGTGGAGTTATTTCGCGAGTTTGGCGCCTTGATGATCCTGGAGGATCGTCTTGATGGCGTCACCTTGCTTCGAGTTTTAGAGCGGCAACGCCAACTCGAACCCGCCGCCGCGCCGACGTGGCGCGAAATGGTGCAAACGACGATTCCTTGGCTTGATTAAAATTCATGACGCGCCGCAATGTCATTCGGCTTCGAAGATAGAGAAGGAAAAAGATGACGCTTAGTAAATCGGCTGTGACCTCGATCGTTTCTGCCCTCAAGGATCCGGAAACGGGGCGGCCTATGGGTGAACTCGGCCAAGTGCTCGATGTGCAGGCCGAGGGCTCTTCCATTGCCGTTACGCTGGGGCTTACGAGTCACTCTGCGGCAATCTGGGATGAGATCACCGCGAAAGCAAAAGAGTCGTTGACGGTTGCCTTTCCCGAGGCGAGCAAAATCGAAGTCAAACAAAAGCCGTTTGATCGGCCAGCGGAAAAGCTGGGCACGATTGGCATCACGGTCAAGAGTGTGATCGCCGTCGGTTCGGGTAAGGGAGGCGTTGGTAAGAGCACGATCGCCGCCTGCATCGCGCTGGGACTCAAGCGGGCGGGTTGCAAAGTCGGCCTGATGGATGCCGATGTCTACGGCCCCAGCATTCCCCATCTGCTCGGCCTCGAGGGGAAGCCGCAAGTCATCGACAACGCTTTCGAGCCGATTCGCAAAGATGGCATGCCGGTGATGTCGATGGGCTTTTTGGTTCCGCCAGGCGAAGCGGTCGTTTGGCGTGGGCCAATGTTACATGGCGCGATCACCCAATTCCTGCGACAAACGAACTGGGGCGATTTGGATTATTTGATTATCGATATGCCGCCCGGCACCGGCGATATCGCGCTCACGCTTTCTCAAATGCTTCCGCTTACCGGCGCAGTCGTTGTCTGCACACCGCAAGACGTTGCCCTCATCGACGCGGTCAAAGCAATCGCCATGTTCCGCAAAGTGAACATTCCGATTCTCGGCATGGTCGAAAACATGAGTGGCTTTGTTTGCCCCGATAATGGCAAACGTTATGACATTTTTGGTTCCGGTGGCGCTCGGAAAAAGGCGGAGGAGCTTGAGGTTCCGTTCTTGGGCGATGTGCCGATCTATATGGACGTTCGGCAACGCGGCGATGATGGTTTGACTGATCAGAATTATGACGATCCGCAGACCGCTTCCGTCTTCCAGAAAATTTGCAAGACGCTGGTGAGAAACCTGGCACAGAAGGCGGCGATTGCGCCGCCTATGGCTGCGCTGCCGATTCTTGGATAGCCCGTTCGCAAGACGCTATTGTCCCATTCGCATTTCGACGTCGTAAGTCGAGTTCTGTCCTGGTATCGCGCTGCGATGCGCGTAGCCAGCGATCTTCCATTTACCGTCGGCTGAGTCTTTGTACATCGTGAATTGGATGTAACGCGGGATCGTTGAGTTTTTCATTCCCATTGATTCGACCGATAGCACAGCGACCGCATTGAAGCCTACGACTGCCTTGGGTGGCTGATGTTTTGGCTCAAGTGTGATTTCGAAATTCGATTTCACCGAGATCGATTCGAATTTGTAGTTGCCCACTTCCGAACGGGCCTGCTCAGCGATGTCTCGCGCGGAAGGATGAAAGTGCGGCAGCATGCGATTGACGTCATTCGACTCGACGTCACGGGCAATTTGATAAACCGTTGCTTGAATCGCTTCGCCGTCGGTCACCCACCATCGCTCGAGGCTGTAAAGGCCGAGCGTCACCGCAATGATCCCAAGTAACCCCAGCAAGATCTCGCGGCGACCACTCTGAAACCAGGCAAAAATGCAAAGGCCCGCGAAGAACGCGCCGGTGAGCAAAATGGTGTAAGGGCTCTCCATCAACCAGAGCATGGTGCGATTCACTCTCGATGGGCAAGTTCGTTCAAGCGGAGATCGAAGGCGTCGACCGCTTTCTCAACCTCCACCATACCAGCGGCCAAGCGCAAATCCAAATCGCGGCAAAGAGGACAATCAGCGGCGTCAGCGAAGTTTGCGTTGCATCGGGTCGTGACATTTCCTTGGTCGGCTCCGCGCCGGACGCGGCTTGGGTGGCGCGAACTTTGCCTTGATATTGCCGCTCGACTTGGCTTTGCCGAGCGTAGTACTTCGGCCCAATCAGCATCAATCCGGCCAGCGCGGCGATGCTGAATAAGTAAAGCCAAAACCAAGGAGAATCGGTCAGCGGCGTTGGCGCCCCTGACTCAGCATTCTCAGTGTTGGCAGTCACATTGCAACCAATCTGAGCCGTTCAGCCCAACTGATCCAACCAAACTCTAGCGCTTCTTGAATAGCGATCCGCCATAAATGGCGCCGGCGCCGAGCTCCTCTTCGATGCGCAGAAGCTGGTTGTATTTCGCCATGCGATCGCTGCGGGAAGCGGAACCGGTCTTGATTTGCCCGGTGCCCATCGCGACGGCCAAGTCGGCAATCGTGGAATCTTCGGTCTCGCCGGAGCGATGGCTGGAGATCGAGGTGTAGCCATTTCGATGAGCGAGTTGGATCGCTTCGATCGTTTCGGTCAGCGTGCCGATTTGGTTTACCTTGATCAAAATGCTATTGGCGATGCCCTCGTTGATGCCGCGTTGGAGGCGTTCCGTGTTTGTGACAAAAAGGTCATCACCAACGAGCTGAGTCTTCGCGCCAAGTTTCTGCGAAAGCATCTTCCAGCCTTCCCAGTCATCTTCCGAGCAACCATCTTCGATCGAGCAGATCGGATAGTTCGCGACCCAATCGGCAAGGAAATTCACCATGCCAGGCGAATCGAGCTGTTTCCCGTCGATCGTGTATTTCTTGGTTTTCTCGTCATAGAACTCAGTAGCCGCGACATCCAGAGCGATGAAGATCTGGCTGCCCGCTTTGTAGCCCGACTTGTCGATCGCTTCCATAATCAAATCGAGTGCTTCGCGGTTGCTTTTCAGGTCGGGAGCGAACCCGCCTTCATCGCCCACGGAGGTGCTGAGCTTACGGTCGTGCAAAACCTTCTTGAGGTTATGGAAAATCTCAACGCCAGCTCGCAAGCCTTCGCTAAAGGTATCAAAGCCAAGCGGCATGACCATGAATTCTTGCACGTCGACCGAGTTGTCCGCGTGGGCGCCGCCATTGACGATATTCATCATCGGAGCGGGGAGAAGATTCGCGCCGGCGCCGCCCAAATAGCGATAAAGCGGCTGCGAAGTGAACGAAGCGGAGGCTTTGGCGACCGCGAGCGAAATGCCAAGGATCGCATTCGCCCCGAACTTGCTCTTGTTGTCGGTGCCATCGAGTTCGATCATTTTCTGATCGATGGCGATTTGGTCGAGGGCGTCTGAGCCTACGAGTTCGTCGGCGAGCACATTGTTGATATTTTCAACCGCCTTGAGTACGCCCTTACCCATGTAAACTTTTTTGTCACCATCGCGAAGTTCCCAGGCTTCGTGAGCGCCGGTGCTGGCGCCGCTGGGAACGGCGGCGCGACCGAAAGAGCCGTCGTCGAGGGTCACTTCGACTTCGACGGTGGGATTTCCTCGACTATCGAGAATTTGTCGGCCGTGAACGCGGGCAATGATGCTCATGAATGGGCGCCTTGAGAGCGGGCGATCGAGGAAACGTAGAAGCGACCAACAGAACTCGCCTCACTTAGGGCGGTATTTTGCCCCAAAGCGACCACTTTGCCCAGCCGTGACGAGGGCGTATGCCGGAGCACCTTCGGCTCGACTAGGATTGCCCTTAAGTGGCGTGATCGCCACTTAAGGGCAATCCTAGTCG